>URJQ01000052.1 GCA_900548195.1 uncultured Prevotella sp. | reverse complement strand
TCATAAAAGCTGTTGAATATCAAGAAAATAAACATTATTGCCGCCACTGTGCCAACGGCTTTTACCGTTGGTTACCAACCACCAACCAATAACCGACAACCAAACACCCGACTAAACCTTACAAAGCTTCGTCTTCCATATTGAATACCTCGTCAATAAAATCCCAATCTTCATCGCCGTCACCGAAATCGGGAAGCAATGTGACGGTCTTGATGTATTGCTTTTTGACAGTCTTGTCGAAGTCTGCATTGGTGGAATTCTTTGACTTATAGACTCCTGGCGCCAGTTCCGCGGTGAACTTCTCAGGTCGGTTGGCCGTGAAGAAAATGGCAAATCTATTGTAAGATGCGTGGATTTTCTCATCAAAACGGAAATACTTCACCGCCACGAGAGATTTGCTTTCGTCATAAAGTTTCAGACGAACTCCGCCGACATGGTAATCTTTCGGACCGAGATGATCCCACATACCACATACAGCATATTCATAATTTCCATCATAATCCTCCCGTCCTATATCTTGGTACAACTCTGTAAACCTTGAGCATTCTTCTGGTTTGTAGATAGGAAGCTCTTCGAGACTATAGATTCTCTTCTCGTTTGGTTCGGTCACTGCTATTGCCGCATTCCAGTTAGCGTCATCAGCTAAATTGTCAATAGTGACATCGATTTCGTATTTCTTGTTCTTTTGCAGTTTTGCGCCCTTGGTGTCGAGTGCGATTATCCTTTCGAGACCTACTCCTTCTTTTATGAGAAGGCTGAGATCGGTGAATTCATTCTGGTTTTCCTCAGTGCGTCCTACCTTATCAAACTCCACATAGCCCTTGAGTCTGGTCTTGTCAGGAGAATCCGCAGTAAACGCCCCTATGGAGAAATTCTTTATCACAGGAATCTGATAATCATTCTTCTGGCTTAGAGTAATCTCTTTGAAATGTGCATCGCCGAACATTGATCCGAAAGGTAGTAGCTTCACGACAGTAGGCACATGCTGGTTGATGCCCAGATAATCGAGCTTGGAAGTTACGCCACCTCTGTTTTGAGCCAGAAAGATGTCGAGAGCATGGGTATATCCGGTACGATCATTACCACGGACAACTTTGTAGAGAGGCAAAGGCAGACTGATCTTATCAGATGGATTCGGGTCGCGAAGGTAGCAACTGAGATTATTGTCGTACTCCTTTCTGTTGATATATGAGATGCCCACGCCTTTCTCAAAAACGGAGAATCCAGGAATAGACAATCCCACTACTTTCACGGAGAAAGTATGCCTGCTCTCATCAAGGTCTTTATATCCTCTGGTTTCGTATTTGGACGTGGTCTTTGATCTATTGTCTCTCTCTTTGAAATAAGGCTTGATGGATCCAGGCTCAACGCCGATTTCAAATGCATACCATGACTCGTTCGTATCAGTGGAGGTCTCCTTATAATTGGCATATCCATCCTTCGTCTCGTACTGGTATGCCAATTCCACTGAAACTATCTTAGGAATAATAGGGATTGGAATAGTAGGAATAGATAATAAAGATGGCGATTCGATAGAGGAAGGTCCTGCCCATCTGATTTCTACAGTGCCATTGGCAGAGACGGTTTTCGTAAATATGGTCTTGACATAAGAATCGAGTCCTAAGCGGAATTCATCCTTGTCGCTGTCAATGTGGATGTCGAAAGTTTCCTTAAGGCGTAGCGACAACTTAATCGCAAGTTCGAAATTCCCTGTAAACTTTATCGGGATGAAGTATCCGTCGGTACTTGTTTGGGTTAACTTGATTTCATGTGTATAGGTGGTGTCAATGAAAGTCTTTTTCATATCTGTGGCTCTCGTGATGTCAGACGGGGCGTCATCATATCCCTGATAATTGCTTTTCATGTCAATCTTCAGCACCTTGAACACACGGGTGCCATCGACATTATTGCCGATACACTTGAAACGGTCGCCATCCTTGAACACGCGCTCTGCCTCTATGGCTATTCCGCCAAACCTATCATCGGCGGCATGATATACCACGTCGCCCGGATTGGGGAGCAGCTCCACCGGCATAGAGCTGGCGAAGGAGATGAGAGAGTCCTTTATCTCAATGATATAGCCATTGTAGTCGTCATGATTGAGCCATACCACGTTTTCATGAAACTGGTAGGTGGCAGTGCCTGTCTCGTTCTTGATGTGGCGCGGGGCAGTGAAACCGTCGCCATTGTTTGCGAGGTCGGCATCCTCTTCGTCGATGAACGAGTCGAAGGAGAGTGAGCAGGAGGCTAACATGCCCACTGTTATCATGATAAGGATGTAATATAGTCTTTTCATAATGAGGATGGGGTTTTATTATTATAGGAATTATTGCCCGGTAACGCGGGCAACACAGGGGCGGACTGCGGTAGAGAGATAATAGGGAATAGGGAACAGGAAATAGGAGATTACGTACTCCGCCTTGCGGATTGACCATCTACAATAGCGTCCCAACTGCGTCAGCGCGATTTTTCACTTTTCACTCTTCACTTTTCACTCTTCACTCGAAGTCCTGCTATTCTATCACCAGACTGACGAGATTAGACAATGTGCCGTGGCTCTGTCCATCGAACTTCACTTGATAACTGAAACGCTCAAGCTGATATTTTCGCCGGTCGAAGGCACGAAATTCTATTGTCTCTCCGAGCACCACATCGCGGCGACCAGAGATTCGGAAGACGTAATACTCATGTCCGTTCCAGTTCATGAGTTTAGGAGTGGCACGCAGTTCTTCGCCAACGAAGGCTCCCACCATCAGCGACTCTCCAGGTCTTTGCCCGTGGACACTGATATCAGCATATACCACTGTCTCGTTCATGTATTCGCCCTGCGGCATGCCTTTCCAAGGCTTCATGACCCTTACGAGGCAAGTGTCAGCCACGGAGTCATCTACAGCCGACCTTGCCACCACCTTGCATGCCCCAGCCTTGACAGCCACGAGGGAGTCACCGCTGACTGTAGCGATGGCATCATCGACACTGTACCACTCCACTCCGACGTTTCCGACATTCACCGGCATGATGAATGCAATGAGGCGGCAAGAGTCGCCAGCCATGATGTCGATGGTATCGCGATACAGCGTCATGGTGGGCTTTTCCTGAAGTTCGTCTTCCTCATAGGTGTAGAAATCACCGCACGAGCACAGGGCTGTGACTGTGAGTGCGAGGCACGCCGCACGGATTGCCATGCGGAGTGATGACGTATTGATGTTGTGTAGCTTCATATCGACAGAATGTGAGTGAGGGGTTATGGAATAGGGATAATTCTTACTTTTTTTCAGGCGCAGTGACCTTCACTATGTTCGACGGTTTGCTGGATCTTCCATCGGAATAGAGCAGCTTGACATAGAATTCGGCAGTCTCGCCTGGTGACAGGAGACGGTTGCTGTGCAAAGGATCATTGATGTCCTCCGAGATAAGATACTCGAAAGTGTCTTTGCCCGGCTTTCGTACATATACGCCCCAATAGCGTTCGCCGTCAGGCTGTTCGCCTTCGCAGTCCCATGAGAGGCGTGTACGCTCTGCGTCAGAGTCGTATCGTCCTACGAGATTGAGCTCCACGTTGACGGCGGTGTTGCGATTATTCATTACGGAGACGACAAGACTTGGTCCGGAACTGATACCTGTGGAATTGAATGATTCCACCACGTATTCATAGCGTCGCTTGTTGTTGAACGGCGGATTGTCGTCAATGCGGATGCGGTAATTGTCAGCAGCCACAGAGTCAGCATTCAGCGAAGCTATCAGTTCCCAGTCAGGCTGATTCTCCAGACGTCGGAAGACATTATGGATGATAGTGGCTTTGTCAGCACCGGCTATCCAGCAGAGGTGTATGCCTTCCGTATCTACCACGAGGGTGTCGAGGTGAGCAGGAGTAGGCGGAAGCAGATGAGGACGCTCCACCTGCAGAATCTTGGTGTATTGTCCGATGTTGGAAGCATAGTCGGTGGCACGCACTCGGTAATAGATATACTTCTGGTTGACATCCACTGCCACGGAGTCGGTGAAGGTGGTGTCGCGCATCTGTTGCGGTGAGATGATGACAAACTGATGTGTGGTGTCATTTGCCACAGCCACTTCATAGAATGCTATGTCGCCACGATCCTCTGGTGCAGGCGACCATGAGAGGTGAATCCTGCCGTTTTCCTCCACTTCCGCCTTGAAATTGAGCGGAGGTTCCGGTGCTTTCTTGTCCTCGATGCGAAGCTGTACCGGCATGGAATATCCCATATTGCCTGCTGTATCGACAGCGGCAATGGTGAGCATACCTGTGGAAAGGCGGCTGACATCAATGGAAAGCACGGTGTCGGTAGGAGCAAAGAGCTGTTCAGAGATTTTCTTCCAGTTCTTTCCGGTGTAGCGTTCATTATAATAGAGCGGCAAATATCCTATGCAGTCGTCCTCTATCCCGGCTGTTTCTATCTCCACATGGGCAGTAATCACCTGGGTAGAGTCAGGGTCTCCTTCACGGGTGATGAGAATCTGGCGTATGGTAGGCGGTGTCGGAGCATCCACATCTCCCACTCTCACCTTATGGGTGGTGGAACTGACGAGCAGATCACCGAAGGCATCATAAGCCAATACGCGGTATTCATACACTCCAGGCTTGTCCACGGCATCGGAATAGCGGTTGAGCTCCTCTTTATCGAAACCGAGGTCAAGAGCAGAGGCATACGGACGTACTGTGATGCGTTTCCATTCTTTCTCTCCTTCGAGGCGTCGCTCTATCTCGAATGTAGAGTTGACATTATCCTTCCATTTCAGCACAAGAGAGAGACCCGTGCTGACGGTGTCAGTATAGGTAGGGGCATAATCTACTGGCTTATACTTAGTACATTCCAGATTTATGCTACCAGGAGCGATAGGCAGTCTGCCCAAAGAGTCGCGCTTGGCAGGCTGAAGGATATACTGATAATGCAATCCCTGCTTGACGTCGCGATCGACATATCTCAATCCGATGGCTTGAGCCACGTCGGGACGCCATTCTGCCACCATTTCAGCGAACGCATACTGCGTCTGCTGATCTTCGTATATTTCCAGCATTGCGCCCATCTCTCCGTAGCGTTCACGTGTCTGGTTAGGCTTTACGCCTCCCTCTCCATAAATCATTCCTACAGCCACGAATGCCAGCGAGTCGCTTTCAGGGTATCGAGCACGCAGTTGCTCGAGCGAAAGCGGACGAATCCCTTCTGCAATGAGGTCGTCGTGGAGCACGCCACTCTTATCGGTGTAGATACGGTAGAGGTTGTAGCCTACGTGGTTGAGGTAGTTCCAAGTGACGTAGTCTTCCGGCGCCCATCTCAGCACGATGCTGTCACCATAGCTTCGCGCAAGCATATTGATGGAGGCAGGGCGTACCCTCACTTCCTCCTCGACGACAGAGTCGGAGTGTTGCACCGCCTCATTGCCATACTGAGGAAAAGCCACGTTAGCCGTTGCCGTGGAAGATCCGCCCGGTGCAAGAATTGCCGATGCAGACACCGCTATGAAGAACGATGCTAAGAGTGTAGCTATGACCTTGTTTCTTTTCATATTATGATGTTTTTTAGTTTTACGATAGAGAGAGAGTTAAAACGTTCCGAAAAAAAAGAATCTGATGTCGTCAACGTCGTGTCCTCCGGGTCCTCACTGTACTTTTCTGCTTAGTACCAGTAGCAGTAGTGCGAATGGACTGCTTCAGCTGAGTGCCAGTAGAATTCTTTTGCTTACTACCAGTAGAGGTAGTGCCAGTAGCCTTCTGAACTCCAGACGTTGTAGCCTTTGTAGAAGAGAGAGGCTCTGCCTTCCTTATCGGTGTAGAAGAAGCCGCTGTAGAAGTGGTATCAGCCTTTGATATCTCAGTATTGATAGGACCGGTAACGCGTGTCCGCCTTTCCGTCTCAGCCTTCTTGATATCATTGTCGGTGATGGTTCCGACCTTAATCAGCGTAGATGGAAGTTCCGGAGTGGAGTTTGCCTCCTTCTTCGAACTGTTGCCATTGCCCACGTCAATACGAATGTTGCCATTCTTGATATTCTCTATGGTCTGCTCCATCTTCATATCTTTTATAAATTGACTGACAGGCTTGGCGTTGTTCATCTTCAGGTCTGTAGAACTCTTAGAAGAAGTGCCTTTAGGAGGATTAGAGGTATTTTTCTTGCCACCACCGACGATGACAGGTCTTGGTGAATCAGGTTGACCTTCGACAGGGAAGTTATTGATTTCGCTCACCTTCCTTGGCTCAAATCCATTGGCATTTCTATCATCCACGTCAGCCAAAACGATATTGATTACCGGGGCGGTAAATGCTCCGAGATTTTCATCTCTGACATCATAGAGCTCTGGATTGACAGAATACTCACCGCTGTTGAGGTCGTAACCATTTACACGATATGCCTGCACCTTGATGTTCTCCAGTTGACGTCGGGCTAAACCCGGATTGAATTTGATGAAGCCTGGAGCATTCTCGTCGGCGAGTTTGCTCCAAACCAAATTCTGGGTCTCTTGCTTGAATCTACCTTTACTAATCCGATTCTGTCCTTCAAACTCGAATATGTCTTCAGGATCAAGCAAAGGCGTAGTGAGAGCCATCTGATAATAAGGTACGTAAGCCTTACAGTAATTACCATGTTGACTGAATGACGTTGTAGAGCTTTGATTTACCATATTTCCTTCTGATGGCAAGAAACTGATATAGAGTCCGTTGCGCTCATCCAGATATTTAGAGACGAAATCCTTCAGCTTGCCCTTTTCTGTCTTATATCTGCTAAACTGTTTGTTTGCCTCTTGCATCTTATCGGTAAGTTTGCTACTAACTCTTGAAGCAAGACCATACAAATTACTGATATTCCTTGCAGCCTCTGCCACCAGAAGACTGTATCTATCATAACTTGTACAGTTCCGAGGATTTATAGCAAACATACGATCGCTTGTCAGCAGTGCGACATTATCCTCTACATTATCCAACTCACGAACTGGGAAATAGTAGGTATCTGGATTGTAGAAGAATACCTTGAAGATGTCCTTCGGACCATTGACTACACGGTCTTCGCTTGCCTGACCATATCTGCCACCATAGTAACCACCGCTACCTGTAGCCAGCAATGACTCTGTGGTGGTGACTCCGATGTTATACTTCTTCAGCTGGGCTTTCCATCCTCCTACGAAAGCATAGTTGCTTATCCAACTGAGATAGAGCAATGGATCCGTCTCCACCAAGTATCTGCCTTTACCATCCTTTGCCATACCTACCGAAGCGTCGGTATATCTCATAGTGCGATACTTCTCAAGCATTTGTCGTTCAAAATCTACAAACTTCCATGTGGCAAACGGCTCTTCATACTGATAATTGGTGCCAATCGTTCTGTCGTCGATACCTCCATACCATGTAGTTTCGCTACAAGAGAGAGGCAAGTAGAGCAGATTGATAGTATCGCTCACCTCGTAAGGCACATCCTCTGTCACGGTGTAAGTGCTGGTATTATATACCTTTTCATTATTCTCCAATCCATTCAGGAGCGTCATCACCTCATTATCCGTCAGACCATAGGTCTTCCAGCGGCGGAGAATCTCAGCTGCCTGGGATTTGGCAGAGCTGCCAGGCATTGCGCCTGATCCCCTATTAGGACCTGAAGCAACTCCTGTGCCAGAGTTCTTGCCTGATGATGAATTTCCTCCGACTTTGCCCTTATTGCCGGTCTTGCCGCCAAGAGAGCCACTTGTCGTCTTGCCATTCGAGCCATATCGAGTGCTGGAAGACATACTTGCGGAACTGCCAGCAGAAGGATTGAACGTGCCACTGGAAGAAGCCCTCTGCAGCACTTTCTTGATTTCTGGAACCATCGACTTCCATTGGCTGAGCGTAGATGTAGAAGGCATGACTCCCCTGTTCGCCTTCATGAGAAGACGGGCAAATGGAGTATTCGTAACCTTCTCCTTCTCCACTTCCTCAGTTCTGGTCATGGTTCTGGTAGTGATATAGTCGAGACTAAGGTCAGCTATCCAATTTCCTTTCTCTTTATATCCTATTCCGAGAGGCTTGGAAGTGATGATATTACTTGTCCTTACGCTGGTTTCCGCTCCTGGATAAGTGAATGTCATATTCTTGATTACAGCGTCCTCAGAGTGGTATAGTTTGCGAACCATCTCCTTCTTTGTATATGTAATCGCTTTATTTCCTAAACGAGCCGGCTTAGTGTATAGTTTCTCCACTTCTTCCATTACATACTGATTCCATACCAATCTGTCGGAAGGATTCTTCTTCTTAAACTCTCTTGTCAGAGCTATATTAGGATATACCATATCGATGATATGCGCCTTGATGCGTCCATTCTCAGCGTGCTTACTATCATTCTTTAGGTCCTTGTCAGAGATTTGCAACTTATTATGATATGACGGATAAGCCAAAGCCACATAGTCATTCAGATTGAAATTCTCATCCGTAGGGTCAAACTTATCACTTGCCTCGCCAGAGGTGCGGAAGTAGTAATACTTGGTCTGTGCCCACGCCTTATGCCTAGCGCCCGTCACTTCGCCATCCTTATTAGTTTCCACAGTATAAGGATCTACCTCCTTACCTGCCTCTATCTGCTTAGCGCATCCTACCACCTTGAGAACGTAGAAGCGGTTTGGCTTCAATCGGCGGATGTCGAGAAGATGCTGTGAAGCAGTCTCGTCGCCACGATAGAATTCTACGGTCTTCTCCAACTGCGCATTGACATGCAGAGAATCTCTGTATGCAGAAGCAGAGTCGGTGTAAGAATAAAGGTAAGCTACATACTTGCCATCTTTCTTACTGGAATTACGGAAGATGAATGTGCGAGATGCCAAAGCAGAGATATCATCAGCAGAGATACCATCATTCTCCAATCGTGCACGCTCATTCTCATCGAGAAGGCGATAATGCTGATTGAGGTTAGCATTGCTCTTGATAGTAGGGCGCTTGCCCAGTTCTGGCGAGATGCGCTGATTATAATCCCATCCCTCACGACGTCGCTCCGAACCAATGCTCATCTCGCTCCACAGTATAAAGTTGTCGAGAGGATTGCCGTAGAACATCTGGCAGACTTCGCCACACTCGAAATTGAATTTACGGTCTATCTTCACCAGTCCGCCAAATATCTTCAGTTTGATGCGAGCCTTGCCCACAGCGTAGTTTGGATTAGGCAGACCACACTTAAACATACCACCGATACCAGCATCCAGCATCTTCCAGTCTGTATTATAGAATCCGAGACGTATGCGCAGTTTGAGCACTGCATAGAGGTAAGCATACATCTGTCCCTCAGCATACCAACCATTATGGCCAGGCTTTGCGCCCCTACCATGATTGAGGTTAGTACACCATCCGCCCTTGAGATGGCGCAGAGAAAGGTCGAAGCCTGCCTGCACTCCCATGTCGGCAAAGATGAGTCCGAGGTCGAAATGGATAAATCCATATACCTGTGCGCCAAGCATCACGCCACCATCCACGGTGCCCATCATATCTTTCACACAGCCCTGACGTGCTCTGTCAGCATCACCAGCAGAGGCAGACTCCACGCCACCCTTGCTTCCGCCATTGAGGAACTCGCTAATCTCTGTAGGAAGAGGAGGAAGTTGACCATTATTAGGCAATTCATTGCCAAGACATACGTAAGCGTTAGCGCCTATCTTCACGGTGACTATCTTAGCATCGAAGTCGATAAACGTAATCTTACAGCGCTTATTATAGTCAGGCTCACCGACGTATAGGTGCCATTTCGGCTTCTTATAGTCTTCGCCCTTAGCGCGGAAGGTTATCTTAAAGTCGAACGTAATCTCAGAAGCCATAGCCTTGGCTGCGCCCTTAGGTTTCTCGGTGTCAGCATCCTTCACGGCAGGTTTGTTCTTGGAATCAGTCTTATTGTCCGTACTACCTCCCAATCCTGGCAGAGCAGCCTTGACATCTTTCTCGAAACCATCAAACTGATTGTTGAGTTCCTGCATCTTCTTAGTGAGCTTGTCGAGACCTTCAGTGAGCTTGTCGAGCTTTGTTCCGCCTGTCTCGAATGTCACATTGAGCTGGAAGTACTTGTCCACGTCATCACATTGATAGACGATGCTCGCCTTAGTGTTAATCAGTCCGCCAGCACCCTCAAGGTTGCCATTGAGCATAAAGGTGGAGAGATAGCCAGGCTTGTCATCTACGGCCTTCTGGTAAATCACAGTCATATCAAACTTACCAGAGAGTGTTTCCTCCGAGATGGCAGAGAGATTAAGTCCTGCAATGATACCTATTACGCCGTAATTAGGCGTAGCGGCCTTCTTAGTGTCTGACAAATCCACCTTGCCATCCTTGCTGCCACCACGTGAACAGTTGAAGAACAGACCGAACTTGATGCCTGTAATCTTCACGGGATCCATCCCTATGCCAGCCTTGGAGTTGAGCGCACCATAGAAGTAACCCCAAGTATATTTCTCACTTGGCTTCGGATTCTCCACGCCCTCATCATGCTCGAAGCATCCGCCATCCACGGTCACCTTGAAGAGGTCACCAGGCATGGTAACTTCAAGACTGCCACCAAGACCTTGGTCCTCGCCGTCAGTTCTGATGTCAAATCGTCCATTGAGCTTCACCACGCCGAAGTTAGCTCCTATTGACAGCTCGTCAAGGTTCCAACCCTTATATGAAAGGTCAAGATTCTCGATATCCACACCGGCACTGATGGTGATTCCTGCACTGGCATCAAAGACACCATCGACGATGGATACCTGACCCTTGAGATACAATGACACGGTCTTTGCAGCCAAATCACTGCGGAATTCATAGTCAGCAAGCGTGAACTTGAACGGACCAAGCTTCTTCTGCATGGAAGAAAGTGACCACTGGCCTGCATTGAAATAGCAGTCCTTGCCCAGTTCCATCTCCTTCTTCTCACAGAATTTGATATTGTCATCAGGTACCTCCTGTGCCTTCTGGCGCTTGCTCTCTATGTCGGCAATGGAAGATTTCCACGCTTCGCCGCCACCTTTCGGCGCGAACGGGAAATTGGCTATACGCATTCCCACGAAGTGGATATCAGGCAAGTAAGGCGAAATCTTAGTAGGGCCCTGTATCTCCATCACTCCGCCGAGACACATCTCCACGTGGGTCTGCGTCTTGCCATCGTCCTGATCTTCCGCTTCGAGCAGGAAGTAGGTCTGCGATTTATCTATCTTTGCTTCAGCAAGGAAGAAGTCGAGAGCCAGTTCGTCCGTCTTTGGCTCCACTTTGAATACGTAGGTAAAGCCCTTCTTATTCTTGCTGCCCTTGAGGGTCTTCTGATTATATATGTCGCATCGGTAATCGATGTTCTTGCCGTCATTGTCTTTTCCTCCTAACAACGGCACTCCTATACCTCCGGTGAAGTAACAGCCATTGAATGTGCTCTGAACTATATCCATTGACACCTTGTCGATGGAGAATGCCCATCCGCCGAACTTTCCCGTCACTGCATCGAAAGCATTGTCGATACCTCCCGACAGGGTGACACCGCTCTTGTCGAAGAACATGTTCTTGATGCTTGCAGAAGTGCGCTTTTCGGAGTCTGCACTGCCGAATGTAAGCGACTTAGGGAACTGCACTCCCACCTCACTGATATAGAGTCCCTGCCAGGATTCCATCTTGTTGGCAGTAAGCGACTTTGACTTGTCATAGGTAGCTGGGAACTTACCCATGATGTCATCATTCTTCGTGGATGAGTGGTCATAGACCATCTTGCCCGGTTTGAATGTCCAACCCGGCAGATCGTCAGCCTCGAAATTATCCATTGCGACCTTTGCAGTCCAGTCATTCCAGTCGCGTACGCCCCATTTCACATATACCTTAGGCAATTCCTCGGTGACTTTTCCATTGCTATCCACCTTCTTGAGATTAGGAACTGTCATCTCCACATCAAGCATGAATGCGGAAAGAGTGTCGTTAGCCCAACTGATATAGCAGCCATCGTCAGGTGCCTCACCGTTGTTGGTGACGGTGATGTCGGTAGGTGACTTGAATGTGAAGTCAAACTGGGAGTCCTGCTCGGTGAGAGTGAAGTCTGAAAGCAGGCATATAGCGCCGCCTTCCGGCAGCAATCTCTCCGGACTGATGCAGAGATGCGGTGCTCCGAGCACGAGAACCTCATTCTTGATGTGGCTGCTGTTAGGGAGCATGAAGGTGCCCATGAGGTCCATTGACGCCCATGTAGGAGCAAATGTCACATTGACAATCTGCAGATCCACCGGCACTTTGCCTATCTTCTCCGGCAACTTGATAGGCAGGCATACATTGTCGAGCTTGCCTTCGCTGAGGAAGTCCTTGGCATCATGATACCATTTGTAATAGTTTCCGATACCCATACTCTTGGCAAACTCACGTCCACGCTGTGAGGCCTCTTTCTGAAGTTTGTCAGCAAACGGCAGTCTGGTGTCGCCGATGAGATTGTCCAGTCCCCATTCAGTAAACAGTTTATCCACCTGTTCGCCATTGTGACTATAGTAATTATCATCCTTTCGTCCGCGTACCATTCCGCTATAGACGATGTCATCGGTATTGATGCAGAGGGAATCAAACTCCACCGCTATCATCACCTTCATGCCCAGAGGACGCCATTCCACGCGGCCACGGCCCTTGAAGCCCTGCTTCGACTTGGAGATTTCATCTATCTTGAGCTGGTATTGACCTATGCCCACTACCTTTCCCTTATAGTCGGAAGCCGACTTTTTGGTAGGAATGGTATTGTCGATGGAAATCTGAGCGGAACACTGGAAGAACTTCTGACTGATACGGTCGCTGAGAGCGAAGTCCACCACGTTGATGGTATCATTGACAAAAGCCACAGACTGCGTGTTGACAGACGTAGGCTTGACGCGCAGGATGAGGTAATCACCGATATTTACGTCGCCATTGATTGTCTCCCAAGGGATGCTGTCCCTCAGTTCCTCTGTGGTACGGCTGTAGATAGGCTCGCCCTTGAAGTTCTCTTCATTGCTCAATGAAGGGTCTCCACGGAAGATCTGCACGTCATAAGATAGCTTTACGCTGTCCTGACGTGTACCAATACCGCCGACATATCTTGCTCTTTTCCACTCTACAAGGATGTCATTGTTGACAAATATCTTGCGAGCGCCAGCTTCGGAATTGAATGACGGCGAGAGGATTTCCGGGTTACAGAAATTATATATCGAGTCAGTCAAGGTTCCCTCCTTCGACCCGAAGCCGAACTTCAGTTCCAGACCTTTGTCTGAATCTTTGTCTTCGGAATCCTTGTCCTTATCATCATTGTCTTTCTTTCCGCCTTTATCTTTTCCTTCCTTACCTTCGTCTTTCCCGTTTTTGCCTTCGTCTTTCCCCTTTTTGTCTTCGTCTTTCGGAGTGACAGACTTAGGATTGTCGTCTGATTTCAGTTTGAAAAGCATAAGATCACTGCGTCCTTCGTTAGCCACGAGAGTGAATCCCATGTTGTTCATGGTCACTTGATTGCGCTGTTTAGCCGTAACACGTGCGGCATAGGTGCAGTTCTTGTCCATCATTCTGATGACATTCTGCGGAATGACAGCAGTGGCTGACGTAAGGTTCTCCTTCTTATATAGCACGTGTGTCTCATGAGTCCACGCATCTTCCGGGTCCTGTCCAGGTCCTACTTCCACCACTTTGAAGTCGTAATTGAAATACACCGGACGGGCACCAGTCAGCACTGTCTCAGTCCATGTAAACATAGGGTTTAATGGATTGAGTTCAGCGACATTATTTAATGCATCAAGCGACACACCCATAGGGCGTATCGGATTGACGAATTTAGGTGCATCGACCTTATAGCGCACCGTAAATTGGCATGAGTTTTTGCCATTAGTGGTTACAGCGTTCACACCAGTGAGCAGTATGTCCGTATTGCCTTCTACGCTCCATTTATATACATTGAGCTGGATACGGTACTCGCCTTCCTCCAGGAGTCCGAACTGACCGCTGGCAAATCCACTGGAATAATCATACTGAGTGATAATGTCTGACGCTGCAAGGTGATTGAACATCTGACGCATCTCCGTGAGATTCAGATGTCTTGTCTCATTGGCAGCGAGAGCCACAGTCGGTGTCTTAGGCATGCGATTGCCTGGCACATATACCATCGGCTCGGTGACATTAGGCATTTTGGCGAGCGTCATGCCGAAATAGATGAATGCCTGCTTCGGTGTGGTGTTGGTCACGGTCACGTTGAAGTAGGCTCCCGGATTGCTGATGTACGTTCCTATCTGCGGAGGAAGCACAGGCTGCACGGGAGTAATGTTGACGATGATGTCGTCTGCCGCCATTGTCATGAGTGAGTTCATGATAATCAATAGCGAGGTGAGGCAGTATCGCAATGTCTTCATATCGTGTAATGTTTTGATTTCTATGAGTATATATATATTAGGTGGAAAGTGTCGGTATTATTTCTTTTTCGACGCTTTCTCTGCTTTTTTCTTCAGTTCGAGCAACGTGAATGTATAGTTGTAATTGAAACTGAGGGTGATGTCAGTGGCATTGAGGTCGTCGTGCGTCTTCGACGGGTTGACGTCTCCATACTTATACATTCCTGCTGTGAATGAGAACATGTGCTCATTATTGATGGTATAGCTTGCTGAGAAGTCCATTCCCATCGATAGGCTTTTCGACATTTTCTCCACTTCGTTGTAGCAGAGCGAGAGAGTGGCAGAGAGATTCAGGTTTTTCTCACTGAGGAATGAGCGGCTTGTGGTGAATGAAGCCACGTCACTGGTATATCTCGTTCCCGAGCCCTTGGTGTTCTGATAGCTGATGGAGGTGATGAAATCCATGTCCCAAGCCTTCACTCCGAGGTCGTAAGTGGCACCGAGAGCGAGGGATGTATAGTCTCCCACGCCGGTGGAGAACTTGTTTAGGTCCTTGTTTTTCGACCAACTGGCTGAGAGCGATGCTGTATGAGCGAGGATTTCATCCTCCGTGGTGTAGGTCGGGGTAAATGCGAGCGAGTGCATTATGCGCTTCACCTGGGTGGTATCATTGACTTTCTCCGTGCCATCACCCTGCGTAGTGAGGTAACCACTGTAGGAAGCCGACACATTGAAATGCTCGCCTATGCGCGAACTGGCGTTGGCTGAATAGACATAACCGCGCGTGGTGTACATCTGCCGGTTGGTGAGGTTGTCCTCCTGTCCGGAGAAAGTGGCTGACAGGGAGATATTTCTGAAGAGATATGTGCCCATTGTCACGCCTATGCTGTGGTAATTGTTTGCTAAATAGTTGGTTCCGAGCGTCAGATAATCTGGTTGCACCATACGGTAGAATACAGATGTATTGAATGTCTGCGAATTGAAATTGAGGCTTACGTCTCCTGCAAATCGTGCGAGAGAGGTGTAGCGAGTGTCGAATATCTTGTCGAAACGCTTGGTTTCGTCCGTTGTTATTTTGTCTGCTCTTCTGTCGGTAGAGAATGCCGACATGGCGATATTGGTGGCAAAAGAGAAATAGCGCTTGAAGGAATAGCTGCCCTTGAGTCCGAAGGAAAGGTTTTCCTGCGGTGCGATGCGCTCACGCCAAGACGCATCAATGGTGTTGAGACGGTCGTATGCACGAAGCATATAGAGGTCTATTGCCCCGCGGCCGTTGCTGTAGCCGACATTGAATCCCCACCCCACTCGCTGATATTGCGGATTGCGCGGTGCTGGATCGTCGGGATTATCGTTGATGGCATTGCGGAAAGTGCCATAGAATATGCTGGTATGAAACTGGCGTCCACGATATTCCAGTCCTACTCCATTGAATGACATATTCATGATGTAGGGGCTGAAATTGAGGGAGGTACGTCCGATGTATCCGCGCCAGTTCTTGTATTGCGGATTGATCTTGAAGTTGATGTGTGGATAATTGAAATCCAGATTATTGTTGGAATAGTAGAACGAGAACGGCATGTTGAATCCATAGAGACTCACGTTGAGGTTCAGGTAGAACATATTACTCAAAGGAGAAGCGTAGCTATTGCTTGCCGATGAGTGGAAGTAGGTGTTACGCGTTCCTACTGAGCCTGTTATGATCAGGGGATCGCTCTTTGCAATCTCCGATATGGTCTGTGCCTTAGCCGCTTCATTACACAAGCATAGGGCTGCCAGAGTCGTGATGAGGGTTATATGTAGGGGGCTTTTCATCGCTTCGCTTCTTTGAGTTTGTTAATAAAAGGCTGATAGCCCGCAGGGGCTCAACCGTGAACTGGAGATAAAAACAGAGGAAGGGATTTATAGGGAGGCTGAGCCAAAGAGTCTGCCCCAACCTCCCATAAATACGTTATGTTACTATTTCGTAATCTTCTTGGTGATGGTCTTGCCGTCAGTGGTCTTTACATTCACTATGTAAGCGCCTGATGGCAGGTGGCTGATATTGGTCTGATTGCGCAATACCACTGCTCCTGCAGGGTTGACCACAAGGATTGAAGCCACGTCAAGACCCTGGATAGAAATCTGTCCGTTGACCACTGCGATGCCGGAACGGTCGATAGTAGCCTCGTCGATAGACGTTGTGGCGCCCAATGTCATTCTTAAAGGACGCTTGACAGAGCCTGCCATTTCTGAGAAAGCAAGGCGCTCATTGACTGTGCGTACCTCGTCGGTCATGTCGTCATGCATGAGGAATGAGATAACCTCATCCTTGTCAGCGTGAACGGTGATGAAACACTTGCCATCCACCATTCTACCTTCTCCGCGACACTCACCGCCTACGAATGCACCTACGGTGTAATTACTTGTAGAATACTGACTTCCGAGGTCGGCAACGATAGTCATATTGTCAGCGAAAGGTGCGCTGTTGTATTTCCAAACCGTTGGCTTGACGAATGTAGCCTTAGCTCCTGCGCTTGCTGGACGCTGTTCGAAGTCCTTATCACCTCTATAAGAGACAAGCTTTTTCTCGCTGGAAGCATTGTAGAACATATATCCTTCGCCTGGACGCATTGCAGTAAGGGTGCCACCCCACTTGCCGTCATTGAACTCTGCGAAGCCTTCATCCTTAGAGACGACACGGTCGCCATTCTGGAAAGCTCCGTCATCCATACGGAAGTATTCATTAGGAGAGAGAGTCAGCTGGCTGGTATATGGTATCCAGTTCCACTTTGCGTGGTATTCCTTTTCGCCACCATAATTACTGACGGAAGTCACATCCACTATGAAATCTACATTTTGTCCATCCTTGATTCTTACCTTGTAGCACTCTTCTGAGTAGAGCATATTAAGATCGCCGAAGTAACCATATTTCGGGTCATTATACATGAGTTGGTATTCACTACGGATTTCCTGCACTGCATCTCCAAACGCATTCTGCATCGTGCCGCTTTCGAGCGTATTGAGGAATGTGCTCCACTTCCATCCTTCCTTCTGGATATAAGACTGACCGATGGTAAACTCACCTTGTCCCATATATTCATTGTTTCCATAGGATACATAGATGGTGCCATGTCCTAAAGCCAATGGATTGAGAGTCCAGGTAAGGTTGTCTTCGCTTGCAGAAGCTATGGTAGCGATCTCCCATTTTTCGCCCGGCTTGTCACTATAGTCTGGATTCCATCCTACGGTGACCTTGATAAGGCTTGGGTCTATCTTTGCAGTGCTTGGCTCTGGAACGATCTTCACCTCAACAGGTTTGCCGAGACCTGTAACTACATTTTCGATAGTGAAACGACTGAGGCCTTCCACTACATTCACCTTGAATGAACCATTGAGGGTGTTCGTGGTATTCTTCAGAACGCCATCCTGGATAATGGTATGCGGTGCACTGTAGTTTACAGTTACATTTGCCGTACCGAGTTTGAGTGGGAGTGCCCGCTCTATTTGGTCATAGAAATAATATTGCAAATCTAAAACATCCAGATTGTCAGATACGATGGAGAAATTAGTTTGTTTATCTCCATTCCACTGTGGCCAATTAGGTGAGAATACGATGTTTGCCTTTACTTCATCGAAATAATCGGCTTTATCACCATCGTTCTGTGGCTTGATGAAAGACAACTCATCCTTCTTGAACGTCAGACTGTTAACGGCTTTATTGACGTACACCACGAGATGCACAGGACTATTTAGAGAAGGATTGTCATTTGATTTGACAATAATGGATGCTTCTCCAGGATTGACACCTACAATTTCGCCATTCCTTTCTTCAAGCACAGGCGTATTGCTATTTCGATTTTCTATCGTGTATGTGACGCTCTTGTCTGTAGCATCCTCCGGCATCACCTTATATGTCAATGGAAGAATATCCTTAAGGCTTTCTCCCACATTTATATATATAAAGTTACCAAATGTCTGATCGATGCCTGTCACTCCCTTGTGTACGGTAACCTTCAGTTGGATGCTTGCCTTCTCACCTTTGAGAGTCATGGTGAAGACACCTGGCTTCACTGGGGTGAACTTCTTTTCCTTGATACCCTGAGAATTTGTTTCCATAGTAGATACAAGAGCCTCAGGGTCACTGCTTGTCCATTCCAGTTCCTCATTGCAATTAGCAGGATTCACCGTATAGCACGTACGCAATGCAGTATTCAGAACAGCAGTGTCACCTATTTCCACTGTTATTCCATTCTTGTATTCATCCTTTAGGGTGATGGAGGTAGCTGGCTGGATGACATTGACGAAGAAACAACCTTGACCATTACCATTGTATTTGACATTGACCATGTTAAGTCCAAGGTAGCCACCCTTAACTGGTGCCTTTCCTATGAGTTTGTTATCTTTCACCTCATAGTATTGTTTTGAGTTGGAGAAGTCCCAATTTATAATTGGTATATTGGCGTTCTCCGGTGTAAATTTGACATATTGAGTCAGATCCAGAGACTCGCCTACCATTACAGATAAAAACTCTTGCGTTAGACTATAATAACGAGGAGCTTCGAAATTCAATTTGAAGAGACTGGACAGCGTTCCTGTCGTTGTCTCATTCTTATAGGTGATAGACTGTGGACCATTGAGTTCATACTCTGTTCCCCAAGGTTCCCTGATGCGGAAAGAAATGGCCTTGCCGTTGTCGGAAGCCGTTCCTTCGATTCGGATAGGGAAATAATAAATGTCATTACTGCTTGTCAATTTTACTTGACCGCGACATTTACCGTCAATAAATGCTCCGAGGTATGTGTCAAGATTCAAATCGACAGGGTTTCCTTTACTGTCAACCACACCGACATACACTACATGAGCAGAATGAGACTCATTGGCCACATATCCCCAATTCGGGGTTTGCGCTGCTATCCCCACTGCATATAGCAGTAAGATTAGCAATAGGGTTAGATGTTTTCTCATAATCTGAAATATGAAAGGTGAATAATATGATTTGTCGAATTCTCAATCTTACTATCTGATGATTGTTCGATTCTTTTGCTTATGAGCCAGCCTTATCTCCTTTATTTGTCTCGTCTTTCTCGTTGATGCTTGCCAAATGGTCTTTGATCATCTCATCTACGAGGTCGTAGGGGAAGCGGTTGCTTGTCGGACTGGATGACTTGTCGGATTGTTTCATCGGCATAGGCTTTTCTTGGGAATGAGACATGTGAAGGTGCAGAACTATAAGTTTCGCTCTGCAAAGTAAGTTATTTTAATTATAAAACTATGTGATATTTCAATCAGGAATTTGTATATTTCTTACATTTTTGTCTGAAAATAGGAATTTCCCTATTTTGATACATCAAGAAAAACTGGATTATTTACAAAAAAACACTAATATTTGTCATTTTCGTCACTTTTTTGTTTTTTTAGGTTTAGGAATAAATTATAATTCATAATGCATAATTCATAATGCATAATTCATAATGCATAATTCATAATGCATAAT
>URJQ01000051.1 GCA_900548195.1 uncultured Prevotella sp. | reverse complement strand
CGGGGATATAAGAATGAGTGGTACTGCTGTCTGGAAGACAGTACCCCTTTACAGTTATGCTCCTTCGGCTCGCTATTTGAGTTCAAAGAGAGAGCAAGCACGTTATTAAGGTACTGTCTTCCAGACAGCCACTTTCTTCTTATATATATATAGATCCCGAGACTTCGTCCCGGGTTACTCTCGCTTTGCTCGGTACTGTCTTCCAGACAGTCCACTAAACAACAAAAACACTAAACAACAAAAACATATTATTTATGATTTGTAGTCTGTTAGAAAATCATAATGCAGATTTTATTCTGCTAAAAAGTAGGTATCTCCATTTATTTTTTATACCTTTGCATGGAAAAGGCTTCGGCCCAAAACATATATCAACTACAAACAAAAACAAACTACTATGTACAGTGACCCAAAAGAGTGCCTCTATTGCACTAACAATCAGACGCTTCACGATCTTATGATTGAGATAGCACACCTCCGCGTATCACGCGTTTTCCTCTTCAAAGAGCAGACATACCGTGGACGTTGCCTCGTAAGTTATGACAAGCACGTCAATGACCTCAATGAGCTTTCTGACGAAGAGCGCAATGACTTCATGGCTGATGTAGCACAAACTACACGCGCTATGCAGAAGGCTTTCAACCCAGAGAAAATCAATTACGGCGCTTACAGCGACAAACTCTCACACCTCCACTTCCATCTCGCTCCTAAATACGTGGATGGACCTGACTATGGAGGCACTTTCCAGATGAATCCTGGCAAGGTATATCTCTCTGATGCTGAGTATCAGGAGCTTATCGAGAAGGTGAAAGCAAACTTATAAGTAAGTTTCATGTAGGGTATATACTCAAATATACTCCTGCTTCAACCATAAGAAACTGAGGACAAGTGGGTAATCAAATACCATTTGATTACCTACTTAGTGTCCTTTCTGACTATCCTGTCAGACTCTGTATCGCAGGACCTGTCTTCTGTTTCTTCATTTTCATTACCCTTAATAATATAAACAATGTACCCACTCCTCTTCAAACCAAACATGCACAAGATAGTATGGGGCGGCAGAAGACTGCAACCATACAAAGGTATTCCAACTACTGATGAGCCAATAGGCGAGAGTTGGGAAGTGAGTGCTGTGGAATCAAGCCCAAGTATCATAGCCAATGGACAATGGGAAGGGCATTCTCTCATTGAAGTAATAGCGCAATATCCTGATGAAATATTGGGAGAAAGCGTGGCACAGCGATATGGCAACAAACTTCCACTACTCGTAAAATTCATTGATGCTGAGAAAGATCTGAGCATTCAGGTACACCCTGGCGACGAAATGGCAATGAGAGAGCATGGAAAATTCGGAAAGACGGAGATGTGGTACGTCATTGATGCAAAGCCTGGAGCTTACCTCTATGCCGGTTTCAAGGATTCTATTACGCCTTACGAATACCGCAAGAGAGTGGAAGATGGCAGCATCTGCGACGTTCTTGCACGGCATGAGGTGCATACCGGCGATGTGTTCTACATCCCTGCTGGCAGAGTTCATGCCATTTGTGGCGGCATCCTCCTGGCAGAAGTGCAGCAATCGAGCGATGTCACCTATCGTATCTTCGACTATAACCGCCCTGGACTGGATGGAAAACCACGCCAACTGCACACCGAACTGGCTGCGCAAGCCATTGATTTCCATGTAGAAAAGGATTATCGCACTCACTATCCAGAAATTCAGGAACGCGCCGTTTCGGTCATTGACACTCCTTATTTCGATGTCAGAGTGATGGACATCACCCAGCCTTTCCATCGCAATCTCATCAAATACGACTCCTTTATCATCTCAATGTGTATGAAGGGAACATGCCGCATCCGCCTACGCGATGGCGAAGGTATAGATTATGACAACCGCGACATAGTGCTGCATGAAGGGCATTCCTGCCTTATCCCTGCATCAATAGCCGATTACGACCTTATTCCTGTCACCAAGACTGCAAAGGTTTTGGAAGCGCATATCGACAATAAGGACAGAAGTCTGCCTGCTATGTTTACGCGCTTCTTTCATATTACTAAGAAATAAGTCTCTTACTCCTATCAAATCAGACTCTAATAGTTATCAAATAGGATTCATATAGTATCATATTGCATAACAATAAGATAGCATAAACAAAAAAGGCTTGCTTGATATAATCACCTTTATAGCACGCTGTGCTGGCGATTATTCAAGCAAGCCTTTGTTATAATGTATTCGTACGAAAGCGTTTTTCGTTATTTCTTCAGGTACTTTACCAGCGGACTATTGATTTTTTTCAGTCCCTTAGCCAGACTCTTAGCATTGTTTCTTGCTCCGAGAAGGCTGGTATGAGTATGGTCATGATTGAAGTAAGCTGATGCTTTTTCCTTGTTTCCGCAATGCTTGTCAAGGAAATCAGCTGAAATATTATGCACATCCACGAAGGCGGCACCATTCTCATCTGCCACCTCTTTGCACCACTGAGTGATGTAATTGTCATTGCGACGCTCGATGTACTGCTTGTTCTTCTTCTCTTTTACGCGGTAGAAATCGCCCACTACCTTGCCTTTTCCCTTGTGCCACTCATTGCGCGGAGTGAATGAAAGCACTACCGGAATAGCGCCTTTTTCCTTGCAATCCTGTATCATCTTGTGGAGATACCAACCGTAGGAATAGACCACGAGGTTCTTTCCGTTGCTCTTGAGATGATAGACATGAGATGTATCCTTTGCGCAAGCTATGACTCCACGCTCCTTATCCTTGTCTATACCACCGATATCATTGTGTCCAAACTGAAGGAGAACATAGTCGCCAGGACGCAATGTGCGATAGACTTCCTCCCAACGATTTTCCAAAAGGAAAGTACGAGTGGAGCGACCAGCCTTTGCACAGTTGATAAACGTACATTTTGACTCGTCAAAGACGGTATAAGCCTGTGAGCCCCAACCCCACATTCCGTCAGGTTTCTTGTCCTCATTCTTGCCTGTAGAGTCTCCACAGAAAAAGATACGCACCTTCTGCTTCTTCTCTTCTGCGGTCTTTTTCTTTGGTATTACATTGCCTTTTGCATCGTAATTATTTGGTTCCCAAGCGAGAAGTTTCTCTTCATAGTTAGGACATACCTTGTCCATCACGAGGTATGACTTCAGTCGGAGCAGTGCTTCCCTCTCCTCCAGGAACAGGCTATCCTTGGTGTTGAGATTTGGATTGTCATTAAGATTGAGATTGAGAATGCCCTCAGCAGCAGACTCTGCATTCATCCTTGCACCAAAAGCGCTGGAATGAATCTTGTCCAGATAGAAGTGATAGTTGGTTTTCCATTTGCCGTAGGTTTCCAGTTTCTTGGCAGAAATATCGTTGAGGTCCACCACAGGCACGTTCATCTCCTTGCCAATAGCAAAGATTGCCGGTGTGAAATCCTTGAGTTTACGCTGTATTGTCTTGCCATCTATCTCATAATCATTGCGCGGTGTCAGGGTAAAAAGCACAGGAATAGCCCCTTTTGCACGCACTTCATTGATGAAACGGCGAGTATATCCACCAAAGGTATATACCGTGTCCTGACAATGTTTCACCTTATTATATATAATAATGGAATCCTCTGCAAGACTGAGTTTTCCCAAAGGACGATAAGAAGAACGCGCCCTTATGGAGTCGATAGGACCGTTATCATTATGTCCAAGTTCGAGAAAGACGTAGTCTCCCTTTCTCAAGTTTGCGATAGTACGCTGCCAAAGGTCTGGCGACTTGTAGAAAGTACGTGGACTTGTGCCTCCAAGAGCATGGTTTTCCACCGTCACTTTGGAAGCATCATAATATTCATGCTCATAATATCCCCATCCCCATTGACCATTGTCACCGTTACCTCTCGTACCGGTACGCATGGTGGAATTGCCTACAAGGAAGATTACGGGATTATCACCCTTTCTGGAAGAACCGGAAATAGGACGTGCCTGATTTGCTATATCTATGGAATCGGCAGTCAAATCCCTTACTCCATTGATGTCAAGCCATATATCTCCCTGCTCATTCTTATTCTGAGCATTGGCTGTAAGGGCTGTAAGGGCAAAGGAAAGTGTTAGTGTAGTCAGTATTCTCATTGTAGTATATGTATAAGAAAGCCCCTATCCCCCACTATTATTCTGGAAAGAGAATAGGCAGGAGACAGGGACCTTATGTTGTTTTTACTTGCGATAATCAGCAAGATCCTCAGGGGTTGCACCCATGATAAAGTTGTAATGACGCTCTATCTCAGAAGCGACATAGCGGTTATAGACGCGAGCTGACTGAGCGAAAAGCTCTGGTGCCTTGCTTGCATCACCGATAAGGAGGAGAGACATGATGATGTCTGCAGCCATTTCGTAAAGATGACGGATGACGAAATCCTTGAATTCATCACACTTCTGGTCATGTACGTATGCCACAGCCTCATTGTATTTCTCTGCCATTGCAGCGCACTTCTCCTTGAGAGCCACGAATTCCTCTGCGCACCAGTCCTCAGAACCTGCGCTTGCTGGAGCCTGACCATACTGGAGCATATCCGCTATCACGCTGCCATAGAAGCCATTTGTGATGTAGCGACCAGCGGCAACTGTCTGCAACTGCGTGGTTCCCTCATAGATAGAGAGAATACGTGCATCACGATAGAGACGCTGACAAGCATATTCGAGCATGAAGCCAGAACCACCATGCACCTGAATACCATCGTAAGTATTCTGGTTAGCATACTCAGAAGTCATACCCTTTGCCAGTGGAGTAAAAGCATCAGCGAGCTTAGAATAGGTCTTACACTCTGCACGCTCTTCTGGAGTGAGCTTGCCTCCCTCAAGTTTACGATCGCGCTCGATGTCCTCAAGAATCTTATATACATCGACATAACGGCTTGTAGCATAAAGCATTGAACGACCTGCAGCAAGCTTTGCCTTCATGATAGCAAGCATATCATATACTGCTGGGAACTCTATGATAGCCTTGCCGAACTGCTTACGCTCCTTAGCGTACGCGAGAGCCTCATTATAAGCCATCTGAGAAACGCCTGTACTCTGACCTGCAATGCCAAGACGAGCACCGTTCATCAGTCCCATTACGTACTTGATAAGACCCATCTTGCGTGAGCCACAAAGCTCTGCCTTAGCGTTCTTATACACAAGTTCGCAAGTAGGTGAACCATGAATACCAAGCTTATTCTCAAGACGACGTACATCTACGCCACCCTGATTCTTGTCATAGATGAACATAGAGAGACCACGTCCGTCACGTGTTCCTTCCTCAGAACGTGCAAGTACGAGGTGGATATCAGAGTCACCATTGGTGATAAAGCGCTTACATCCGTTCAGACGCCAGCAGTCTTCCTTCTCATCGTATGTGGCTTTGAGCATCACTGACTGAAGGTCGGAACCAGCATCAGGCTCTGTAAGGTCCATTGACATTGTCTCACCAGCACATACACGAGGTACGAAACGCTGGCGCTGATCCTCATCACCAAACTCATAAAGAGTGGCAATACAATCCTGCAATGACCAGATATTCTCAAAACCAGTGTCTGCTGTAGCCACCATCTCATTGATAGCAGAATATACAGCCATTGGGAAATTGAGACCACCGTAACGACGTGGCATTGTAACGCCATTGAGACCAGCCTTTATAGTAGCGTCAAGATTTTCATAAGTCTTTGACGCATATATCATTCTATTGTTCTCAAGATGTGGACCTTCTGCATCTACATCCTCGGCATTAGGAGCTACGACGTTAGCCATTACGTCACCGGCAAGTTCCAGTATGCGGTCATAAGAATCGAAAGCGTCCTCAAGGTTTTCCGGTGCATAGTCATATTTGTCTGCATCAGCAAAGTTACGTTCCTTAAGTTCTACGATATGCTTGAGGAGCGGGTGGCTGAGATAGAACTTTATCTCAGGGTTATCTGTATAAAAGTTTGCCATTATTTATTATTCTGCTTGTAGTACTTAATGAGTTTTGGAAGCACTTCCTCTACGGTGCCGTTGATGACATAGTCAGCAATAGCATTGATTGGGGCCTCCGGATCACTATTGATAGAGATGATAATGCCTGCATCCTGCATACCTGCGATATGCTGAATCTGACCAGATATACCGCAAGCGATATACACCTTTGGATGCACTGTGATACCTGTTTGACCAATCTGGCGGTCATTGTCAATCCATCCGGCATCCACTGCAGCACGGCTTGCGCCCACCTCAGCGTGGATTTCCTTTGCAAACTCAAAGAGCTGGTCGAAACCTTCCTTTGAACCTACGCCGTAACCACCTGCCACTACGATGCTTGCGCCCTTGAGATTGTGCTTTGCTTCCTCTACATGACGGTCGATTACCTTAACGACATACTCTGTCTCAGGAACATATTTTGCCACGTCATGACGGATAACCTCAGCCTTATAGTTCTCATCGAGCACTTCCATCTTCATCACGCCCTCACGCACTGTAGCCATCTGAGGACGATGAAGTGGGTTTACGATTGTAGCAACAATGTTACCACCGAATGCAGGACGAATCTGATAGAGCTGACGTTCGAAATGACGATTTTCGAGTACGCCCTCATCATTCTTCATCTTCATGTCGAAATCACCTATTTCCAACTCGGTACAGTCAGCTGTAAGTCCGCTGAAAAGCGCTGAAGACACACGTGGACCAAGGTCACGTCCGATTACAGTAGCGCCCATAAGGCATATCTGTGGCTTCTCTTCCTTGAAGAGATTGACTACGAGAGCAGTATGAGGATTTGAGGTATAAGGGAACAATCCCTCAGCATCAAACACATGCACCTTGTCAACACCATATTTCATTACCTGATTCTCTACTCCGTCGAGACCAGAACCAGCGATGATACATTCCAATTGAACGCCAAGAGTATTGGCGAGTTTGCGACCCTTTGTCAGGAGTTCAAGAGCGACATCCTTTACCTTTGTGCCCTCAATTTCGCAATATACAAATACGTTGTTCATATATTTTGTTTTAAAGGTTTTAGGTTTCAAGAGCTACATCTCTTCGCTTTGATTATGAAAAAGCCTAATCATTCGAAGCTTATTTATAGTCCTTTGACCCATACAACCTCAAATATTAGCCAATAATCTTTTCGTTAATAAGTTCCTTGATAAGGTTGTTGATATCCTCATCAGAGCCAGTCATTGTGCGACTTTCCTTTGCCTTGAATACGATATTCTTGACAGCCTTCACATTTGTTGGTGATCCAGCCTTACCAATCTGCTTTGAATCAGCGTCGATATCAGCAGCACCCCACTGTGTGATGTCGAGGAATGGCTTTCTTGCAATAAGAGTCTGCCATGCTTCAGCTTCTTCAGGGTTACGCTCTGCCGGAACTGTTGCTTTCTTGTATTTCATCACAAGCTTTGCATTACGTGGGCGACAAGGTGCTGCACTGCCGTTTACTGTCACTACGAGAGGGAGCGGTGCCTCTACAGTCTCTACGCCTCCATCGATATGACGACGGATTACTACCTTCTTGGCAGCCTCGTCGATAGAGATGATTTCTTCTGCATAAGTCACCTGTGTCAGTCCAAGTTTCTCAGCAATCTGTGGACCTACCTGTGCGGTGTCACCGTCAATAGCCTGGCGACCGCCAAGGATAATGTCGAAATCTCCTATTTTCTTGATAGCCTGTGCGAGTGTATAACTTGTAGCGAGCGTATCAGCGCCACCGAGAGGGCGGTCTGTTACGACATATCCCTTATCGGCACCACGATAGAGAGCCTCACGGATAACCTCAGCAGACTTAGGCAAACCCATTGTCACTACAGAGATAACAGAACCTGGGAATTGCTCCTTGAGGCGCAGTGCCTGCTCAAGAGCATTCAAGTCATCTGGATTGAAGATGGCTGGAAGAGCGGCACGATTGATTGTACCCTCTGGGGTCATTGCATCAGGACCTACATTGTGAGTGTCAGGCACCTGCTTTGCAAGTACGACAATTTTCAAACTCATTTAATTGTTTTGTTTAGTTATTATGTTATTGAATATGCATTAGTAATTGATGCTCACGCATATACATTTGCGTGTGCGCACATAAAGCGATGCAAAGGTAGTCAAAAATATCGGTAACTCCAAAAAAATGAACAAAAAATGCACATCCCATTACGGAATGTGCATTTGGTTATTCCATTTATCTTCTGTCTCTTGCAGCGAACCAAGAGGCGAGAATAGTTCCTGATATTGAGTGCCAAGCACAGCTTACAGCGCATGGTATCACCGCTAAAGGACATGAAGCGGCAAAGAATGTAGATGAAAGCACTGTGGCAAGTCCTGCATTCTGCATTCCGACCTCTATGGAAACAGTGCGATTCTTAGCCTTAGAGAAGTGGAAAATCCTACCTACTGTATATCCGAAGAAATAACCTAACGTGTTATGACACAGTACTACTACAAATACAAGGAAGAAGAATGTCACGCCTTGCATGAGCAGTTTGTCATGTACTGCAGCCACTACTCCACCCACGATACAAGCAAGTCCGAGGACACTAAAAGCCGGCATTACGCTCTGTGCCTTCTTGAATGATTCGTTCTTTCCCCAAAAAAGATTAGAGAAAAAGCCGACAGTGACTGGCAATAAGGTAACTATCATAATATTACAGAACATCCCCCACGCATCGACCTCTACCTTTTCTCCTGCAAGGAAGAGGACAAGGAGCGGAGTGACGATTGGCGCAAGGAGTGTACTTGCAGTGGTCATACCTACAGAGAAGGCTACATCTCCCTTACACAGGTAAGACATTATGTTACTGCTCACACCGCCCGGACAGCATCCTACAAGGATTATTCCCACAATAATTGGTTTAGGAACCTCTATTCCAAAATAGCCTACGCCTACTGTAAGCATCCATGCTATCAGTGGCATTAGCGAGAATTGTGCACAGGTGCCGATGAGAATATCAAGAGGACGTGACGCGAGAATGCGCATATCCTGCATTGTAAGGGTCAGTCCCATAGTAAGCATGATAAATCCCAAGATGCAAGACTGAACGTTTCCCTTCACCCAAGCAAACAAATCTGGAGCGAAAAATGTTATCACAGCAATGGCTATGATGAAATAACTTGTGTAAGTGCCCAACCATTGGCTGGCTTTTAATAATGCTTTATACATATCTTTTTACCTTTAGATGATACCTATTAACTATCACCATTATTATAATGTTTCGTTTGTGTCGAATGAAATGGATGAAAAGTGCATCACATTCAAAATGCAAAATTACTAAACATTTCCCTAACAACCAAAATATTACGGTAAAAAAATGCATAATATCCGGACACTATACCACAAAAAAAATCCCTGTAAATTATGAAAAATGCGCCCTGTGCATTATGAAAAATTATCCCTGCGCATTATGAAATTCGCAGGGAATAGTATTTTATTCAGCCCATGTTCCGAGGACATTGGCTATCGTAAGTTGCTTTGCATCTTTCTTGGTGAGCTGTTTTGCCCATGCCACGCGCTTGTCTGTGTTGGCTCCTTCGCCTCTATTGTTATACTCAGCATAACGCACAAGGTTTGTATCTTTCTTCCAATCGTTCCATCCTCCAGGAGCAATGCCCTTAGGAAGGTCGCAATTCATAAAGACGGTATGTGCAAATGAGCGCCATGGACGTCCGAGACACATCTTTGTAACCTCTGGTGCAAGAGTGATATGGCAGTTATTAAAGACATATCCGTACTGCACATTCTGCGGTGTAGAGGCTGCTGTGATGTACGAATTGGCCTTGCAGAAGATGTCACAGTTCTCAAACCACGCTGTGGAAGGACCGAAGATAAAGTCCGTAGTGCCTTCAATATAGCAATCCTTAAAGAGCAGTTTCGTCTCTCCACGTCCGGTATAGATAGTGTCCTGATTACCAAGAAAACGGCAATTGAGGAACTTTATTCTGTTACCTTCGGTATGTAGCGCCACTGCTTGTCCGAGACGTGGTGCATTATTCTCTATCGTGATATTCTTTATTGTGATGTCTGAGCCGTCAATACGTAGGGTATAGGTGCGGAATGTGCCAATCTTCTGGCTTTTAGAATGTATCTGGTCGCTCTTGATATTGGCGTGATCATCGTATGTTATGATGGTGTTGTCACGGTCTTCACCGCATATTTCCACGTTTGTGAGCCATGATGGAAGGATGAGTTTCTCCTTATAAACTCCTTTTTTCACGTAGATTACCTTGTGGTACTCCATGAAAGCACGACAGACTTCAAGGGCTTCATCGATATTACGAAACTGTCCGGTACCGTCTCTTGCTACTACTAATGTGTCGGGATTGTCGCTTACTTGCGCATTCATGCCTATTACAGACATGATTGAGATAATTATAATTGTTAGCTTTTTCATTGTTAGTTAGTTTTGTCTTTGTTTCTTTTCTTTTTAATATCCGCCTATAACGCGACGGGCACAGGGGCTTCTTGCTAAATGGAGAATGAAGAATGAGGAATGAAGAATGGCTGACGCCGATGGGAATCATTGCTTATTCTTTGGAATAGCTGCAGGAACGCGGCGGACACGGTGGTTTATCTTTATTGCTTGGAGGAATATGCTTACCTCCAAGCAACAAAGAAATCAATATGCTCTCGCTACACTTTGCAAATCTGGAACTTGCTTTAGCACGTCGATAATATCGTTGAGCTCATCACGATCATGCACTCTCAGTTCAATTCTTCCCTCAAAGATACCATCATTTGATGATATTTCAAGGCGATGAATGTTGACATCGAGCTGGTCAGAGATAACCATTGCGACATCCTTCATCAAGCCCTTGCGGTCTATTCCCTTAATTGTCACAGTGGCATCAAATAGCATCTCGTCTGCACACATATTCCATTTCACGCTCAGAATGCGGTGGGCGTATGCGTTTCTCAACTTATTAGCCACCTGACAAGAGCGCTGATGTATCTCGATATGGTCGTTTGAGTCAATATATCCGAGCACGTCATCACCTGGAATAGGGTGACAACAGTCGTGCGACATGATGTACTTATTGATATTATCCTCGCTTATCACGCAGGCACGGTCCTTATCGAAGCCTTCTGTCACAGTGACAAACTCATGCACATCCTCTTCCTGCTTCTTCTTTTTGAGGAAAGGCACAAAGCGACGCCAACTGGATTTGCCATTAGACTTCTTCTGCAATCCGAGAATAAGATTGAGATCCTTCTCTCCAAGCGTGATATTGCCATTGCCGACATCAAGATATAAATGCTCCTGACGCTCAATTCCATGTGCCTCACAGAGGGTCTTAACGATGGAAGTAGTGACATTGAGGTCGTTCTGCTGAAGCCATTCGCGGAGCATTTGCAGTCCTTTCTGCTGTATATCACGGTCAGCACGGCGCAACTGAGCCTGTATCTTACTGCGTGCTTTTGCCGTAGTGACAAACGAAGTCCATTCTGGCTGGACGTGCTGGGAGTTACTTGTGATAATCTCCACCTGGTCTCCACCCTTCAATACGTGACTGAGAGGCACGAGTTTATGGTTCACTTTTGCACCGATGCAATGCGAACCGAGGAAAGTATGGATATGGAAAGCGAAGTCGAGCGCAGTAGCTCCGGAAGGAAGCGTGACTATTTCTCCCTTTGGTGTGAAGACAAATATCTCCTGAGCAAAGAGATTGAGCTTGATAGCATCGAGGAAATCCATAGCATCTGGCTGCGGATCATCAAGAATTTCCTTGATAGTGCAGAGCCAGTCATTGAGTTCTCCCTCATTATTGGCTTCGCCATTGCCCTCCTTATATTTCCAATGGGCGGCAAATCCCTGCTCTGCAATCTTATCCATACGGTCGGAACGAATCTGCACCTCTATCCATCTGCCCTGATTACTCATAAGAGTCACATGGAGAGCTTGATAGCCATTAGCCTTAGGATGGCTGAGCCAGTCACGCAAACGGTCAGGATGCGACTTGTAAAGCTTTGTGATAGCCACATAGATACGGAAACACTCATTTACCTCTTCTTCGATAGAAGGAGAGGTAAAGATGATTCTTACGGCAAGGATATCATATATTTCATCGAATGACACGTGCTTATTTCGCATCTTGTTCCAAATGGAATAAGGGCTTTTCACGCGCATTTTGATGATATACTTACATCCCATAGCATCAAGAGCTTGACGTATAGGCGATGTAAATTTCTCGAAGAGCTCATCACGCTGTTCCTGAGTATGTGCCAATTTTCGAACTATATTGGCATAGGAATCAGGATGTTCATACTTGAAAGCGAGGTCTTCGAGTTCGGTCTTTATCTTATTCAGTCCCAATCTATTGGCAAGAGGTGCATAAAGATATAATGTTTCTCCTGCCACCTTGTATCTCTTATTCTCCGGCAGATTGTCGAGAGTGCGCATATTGTCCAATCTGTCGCATATCTTTATGAGTATGACGCGTATATCATCACTCATAGTAAGGAGAAGTTTCTTGAAATTCTCCGCCTGTTCCGATGCTTTATCTCCGAAGATACCACCGGAAATCTTGGTCAGACCATCGACAATCTGGGCTATCTTACTGCCAAACACATTCTCTATATCCTCGACTGTATAGTCAGTATTCTCTATGACATCATGGAGAAGAGAAGCGCAGATGGATGTGGAACCGAGTCCCATCTCCTGCGAAGCAATGAGTGCTACAGACACAGGATGAATGATGTAAGGCTCTCCTGAAGGTCGGTTAACGCCTTCAAGTGCCCTTTTTGAGAAGTTGTATGCCTTCTGGATGATATCTACTTTCTTCCTGTGATTGCTTGCTAAATAGCCATCAATCAACTGCTGGAAGAGAATATCCTCCTTAGTCATTTCCTGCTTGGGTGTCAAAGTATTGTTTTCCATAGCTTATATCTTTGCTTACGATTGAGATATGGTTCTAATTATGTGACTTTCAAGAGACTATCTCACGCGAATCTTCTTACCAGCACGGATAGAAGAGCCAGAGATTCTATTCAGCCTTTTGAGTTTTGCCACGGTTGTTCCGTGTCTCTTTGCGATTTCAGAAAGCGTATCTCCATTCTTGATAGTAACGTTTCTTCCACCTCTTGAGCGACGTGAACTTCTGCCTCTACGTGCATTCTTCGACTTCCTTGCTGTAGAGCGGGAAGAAGAACGATAGACAGGAGCATCATCATTGACTGCCACCTCAGCACGCTTCATCAGATTATCTACGTTATAGGCATAGATAGAATCCTCATTTTCGATGAAAGCATTGACGTATTCCACTGGCATACGGAGGTCTGTAGGCTCACTATATCCTGTCACCACGTCCTTACGGTACTGCGGATTAAGGCTGCGAAGCTGCTCCATACTGATGCCGATTACTTTAGAAATCTGCTCGAAATGCACATCTCTATAGAGCATTACAGTGTCTGTAGATACTGGAGCCTGAGCAAGCATCGGGCATATGTTGTGCTCACTATAGTAGTTCATGATGTAATTGGCTGCAATAAAGGCAGGTACATATCCTCGTGTCTCGGTAGGGAGGTAAGGATAAATCTTCCAATAGTCGGTCTCACCACCTGCGCGGCGGATAGCTTTATTGATATTCTCAGGTCCTGCATTATACGCTGCAATGACGAGATTCCAGTCACCGAATATCTTATAGAGGTCGCTAAGATAATGCGCTGCGGCATAAGAAGCCTTGACAGGGTCGCGACGTTCGTCAATCATAGTGGTGACTTTGAGTCCGTAGCGCTTGCCTGTAGCGAGCATAAACTGCCACAAACCTGTAGCTCCCACGCGGCTGATAGCGTTTGGATTGAGTGCTGACTCTATGACTGGGAGATACTTCAGTTCGAGAGGAATGCCGTAAACCTCAAGTGCTTGCTCGAAGATAGGCATATAGAAATTGCTGGCACCGAGCATAAAGCCTACAGAACGGCGCAAGCGTCCGGAATAACGGTCGATGAATTTCTGCACCACCTCATTCCAAGGCATCTCCATTGCTGTAGGGAGTCGGCGCAGACGATCCTTATATACATCTGTCTCATACACGGGATTTATGTCACTCATGTGGCAGTTGGTATCCGGAACGAGATATACTTTGGCTTTATAGTCATTGAGAAGGGAGTCAAGTTCCAGGAGCATAGCTTCTGGCACCTCGATTATCTCTTCCTTTCCATTACCTTTATCTATGATGATTTCTTCGTCATCATATTCGTTATCGTCATCATCTTCAATGACATTCTGTGCAAAAAGTGGTGATATGCCTCCGAAGAAGAAGGCTAAAGACATTATTATATTTTTATTACTCATATTCTTTTTTCTACATAACTCTTGCTGTGGAGCCACACCTTTCACATAAGGAATGATGCTGCCACTTTGCAATCTGTCAGTTAGTGAGGCATAAAATGCCGTATTCCATATCTTAAAGAGCAATCCTACGCTTTCTGACAGGACTCCTCCAAATAGTATTCTACTTTAGAATCAGAAGGTCAGGGCTGCATTTATTCCCACGCCTGTAGTGGAAGAAAAGCCAAATCCTCCCTTATTTCTATTTCCTACTGCTTTGCCATCGGAATTTACAAAACCTGGTTCGAGACGCAAACTAAGGTCGTCGCTGATATCAAACTGTGAGAGAGAAGCATCCACATAGGCATCGATGATACTGAGTCCATAGACTCCTATCATGCAGAAGAAGCTCAAGTCACGCCATCTGCGAAACCTATCCTTACGTTTTCTGAACAGTTCCTTGTATCTATCTATGTTTTGATCGGTAATCTGACTACCGAGATGCAGAAACTGATTGAAACTGTTAGTATTAGGATTGTCATCCATTATGTCGATGTAAGCCTGTGCATAGTCGGCATACATCTGGTTGTTCCATCTCATAGCGTATGCACATCCGAGGAATCCTCCGTAGAAGATAGGCAGTTTCCAGTATTTCCTGTTGTATATCTGTCCTGCTCCAGGCAGCACGATAGCGAGCCACATCGCGCGCTTTGGGTTTGGTTTCCACGTCGTCCAGTCGCGCTTTATCTTCTTGCTCTCTTTCTGGAGCTGTAGCAATGCGAGTGTATCCTTAGCGGTGAGAACCGACTTATCTGCGCGATGTATGGTATCCGACATTGCCTTATTCATGACAGAGTCCACCTTCACTTCCCCCTGCGCACCGGCAGAAAGGCAGAGCAGGAGTCCTACCGCCACAAACAATGTCCTGAATATATGCAGATGATTTATGTTCACCTTATTTATATTTTAGTTCATAATCCATAATTCACGATTCATAATCGCATGCAGTGCATCCTGATTATTCTTCATGAATTAAGAATCAAGCATCAAAATTTATGTTTTCCTACTGTTTCAACCTATCAAACAGGAGCATGAGACGCTCAAGGTCCTCTTCATTCTCAAAAGGAATAGTGATTTTTCCCTTTCCTTTTGCAGAGCAAGACAGTTGCACCTTCGAACTAAGGAATGAAGAAAGTCTGCTCTTCAATGCGTCATAACCCTCAGGGAGGGTCTGTCGCGGAGCTATTTTCTTGCCTCCTGCACCTATTTCTTCTCCATTTTTGAGCAATGAGCACATTTCCTCCACCTTGCGTACGGAGTAATTGTTCTTCATTATCTCTTTGAAAACCTTTATCTGAAGCGAAGGACTATCGAGCGAAAGGAGCGCACGAGCATGACCCATATCTATTTCTTTCTTCTGTAGAGCGAGCTGTATCTGCGCTGGAAGACGCAGAAGACGGATATAATTGGCTATCGCAGCACGACTCTTGCCCACCCTTTCTGATATTTTCTCCTGTGTCATGCCATCATTTTCGAGGAGATGCTGATAGGCGAGTGCTATTTCTATTGAGTTGAGATCCTCACGCTGGATATTCTCGACGAGCGCCATCTCCATGATATTCTCATCGCTAATGGTGCGGATATATGCAGGAATAGCCTTCAATCCAGCCAACTGAGAGGCTCTCCAGCGACGCTCACCAGCAATAATCTGGAAGCGATGGTCATCTACCTGACGGAGAGTGATAGGCTGAATGATACCTATCTCGCGAATACTTGTGGCGAGTTCCCTCAATGAATCCTCATCAAACTCGCGTCGAGGCTGATTAGGATTAGCCTCAATCTGCTCGATTGCTATTTCATTTATGGTAGAGGAACCCTGTGGGCGCACTCCTTCGGTTGAGATAAGTGCGTCAAGACCTCTGCCTAAAGCATTGTATTTCTTGTGTACTGCCATTGTTATATCTATTCTTTTATCAGCCGTATGCTGGCACGCCATAAGCTTTCACTAACGCTCTTGCCTACCAGCCGTATGCTTTTACAAGCCTTTTTACCTTTCTGACGCCAATGCGCCCTTGCCACCTTTATGCGCTTATCACTTCTCGCGTGCAATTATCTCCTTAGCCAGAGCAAGGTGATTCTTTGAGCCTGTCGATTCTGCATCATAGAGAATGACTGGAAGTCCGTGAGAAGGAGACTCCGAAAGCTTCACATTACGCTGGATTACCGTCTTGAAGACGAGTTCCTGGAAGTGACGCTTCACCTCGTCATATATCTGGTTTGCCAGACGAAGACGGGAGTCATACATAGTGAGGAGGAAGCCCTCTATCTCCAGTTGAGGATTTAGTTTACTCTTGATAATCTTGATGGTATTGAGCAATTTACTGATACCCTCAAGGGCAAAATACTCACACTGCACCGGAATAATGACCGAAGAGGCTGCTGTCAGCGAGTTGACCGTAATAAGACCGAGCGAAGGGCTGCAGTCAATAAGGATATAGTCATACTCTTCACGTATAGGCTCCAACAGCTTTGCGATGACGTGCTCACGATTCTTGATGTTGAGCATCTCGATTTCTGCGCCTACAAGGTTGATGTGACTTGGGATAATGTCAAGTCCTGTGATATCCGTGGTGTAAATAGCATCACGCACATCAGCATGGTCAATGATACACTCATAGAGGGAACAATCCACCTCCTGCAGATCTACTCCGAGACCGCTTGAGGCATTTGCCTGTGGATCGGCATCCACCACGAGCACACTTCTCTCCAGCGTCGCAAGGGAAGCGGCAAGGTTTATGGTTGTCGTCGTCTTACCCACACCGCCTTTCTGATTAGCCAGAGCTATTATTTTACCTTGTTTTTTGTTCATAATCTCTTTTTGTTTTTGAGATAGAATTGCACATAATACGTTGCAAAGTTACTAATTTTTCTTCGTAATTTCGACCTTTTCTCTTAATAATATACAATTTTTAGCATTTTAGACTCGTTTTTATATCCTTTTTCCTAACTTTGCACTATGATTGAAACAAAAAGCACTTCAGATACGAACAGACCTCTTATACTCATTTCCAATGATGACGGCTATCAGGCAAAGGGCATCAACCAACTTATCCGCATGGTGAAAGACTTCGGCGACATCATAGTGTGCGCTCCGGATGGAGGACGCTCTGGAAGTAGTCGAGCATTCTCCATGGACCTTCTCAGACTCTATCACATCAATATGGAAGACAACGTTCAGGTGTGGAGCTGCACGGGTACTCCTGTGGATTGCGTGAAAATGGCTTACTCACAACTTTGCCCTCGTAAGCCTTCTCTCGTGCTGAGCGGAATAAACCACGGCGACAACGCCAGTACGAATGCGCATTACAGCGGCACTGTGGGCGTGGTGATAGAAGGCGCTCTGAAAAGCATTCCGAGCATCGCTTTCTCTCTTTGCGACAATGATGCTGACGCTGATTTCTCTGGTATGGAAAACATTGTGCGGCAATTAGTTGCTGATGTATTGAAAAACGGAATGCCGAAGTATTCCTGCCTCAACGTAAACGTGCCAAAACAGATACTCCATGATGAGGTAAAGATATGCAGAATGGCGCATGGTCACTGGCGCAATGAAGTGGAAACCTGTCATCATCCTGCTCGTGGTTACGACTATTACTGGATGTGTGGCTACTACCAAAACGACGAACCCGAAGCGACCGACACCGACGCGTGGGCTTTAAGGAACGGCTACATTGCCATTACTCCTACCACAGTAGAATTGACAGACTTCAAATATCTGGAAAAACTAAAGGCACAAAGTAGCCACTAACGCCATCCCCACCAGATATCCCACAGAGCCCGCCACCGTGTCCGCCACGTTACCACCAGATATCCCCCATAAGTAAGACAACAAAAGCAAGACCATCAACAATGAAATATTACCTAATAGTAGGAGAAGCAAGCGGCGATCTGCACGCTTCACATCTCATGGAAGCCCTTAAAGCGCAAGACCCAGAGGCACAATTCCGCTTCTTCGGTGGCGACTGTATGTCTGCCATCGGTGGCGAACGAGTGCGTCATTACAAGGAACTTGCCTACATGGGCTTTATCCCTGTGCTCCTGCATCTTCCTACTATCATGCGTAATATGAAAATGTGCAAGCAAGACATCGTCAGATGGCAGCCTGATGTGGTAATCCTCGTTGACTATGCTGGATTCAATCTCTCCATCGCGAAATTCCTCTCCGACTACCGCAAGCATCCTACAACGGAGTGGAAGGGTTGCCCTGCCTTCTATTTCATCGCACCGAAGCTCTGGGCTTGGAAGGAATGGCGCATCAAAAACATCAAGCGCGATGTGCAGGAACTGTTCTCCATCCTGCCTTTCGAGGTGGATTTCTTCGAGAAGAAGCATGGCTATCCTATTCATTATGTGGGAAATCCTACCGCCGATGAGGTACGACTTTTCCGCTCTGAATACAAGGAGACCGACCAAGAATTCCGCCTTCGCTATCATCTGGACGCAGAAAAACCTATCATCGCTCTGCTTGCCGGAAGTCGCAAACAGGAGATTAAGGACAACCTGCCTGCAATGATGAAAGCTGTAAAGGAATTTCCTGACTATCAACCCGTTCTTGCCTGTGCCCCTGGCATCGACGATAGTTACTACGAAGCCTTCATTTCCGGAGAAAGCATCAAGACTACACACAATGACACCTACGCTCTTCTCTCCCACTCCACAGCTGCTCTCGTGACAAGTGGCACGGCTACTCTCGAGACTGCCATCTTTGATGTACCACAAGTGGTATGCTACAAGACTCCTGTTCCGCATCTCACGCGATGGGCTTTCAATCATATCATCAAGTGCAGATTTATCTCCCTCGTCAATCTCATTGCCGACAAGGAGGTAGTTCGGGAACTTATGGCTGAACGATTCTCTATTCATAACATCGTTGATGAATTGCGGAATATCCTCCCCGGCTCTCCTAAACGCGAGGAAATGCTTCGCAACTACGACGAAATAGACCGCCGACTCGGTGACCTACCCACCCCGGAGAACACCGCAAGAGAAATGATTTCCATCCTTAAAAACAAGAAATAACATCCCCAAACAGTGTCCGCAAGGATATCCTTCCGCGTGTCCGCCACTGTGTCCGCCGCGTTATCGGCGGATATCCCGAAGAATAAGCAATGGAAATTCCAACCGGCGTCAGCCATTCTTCATTCCTCATTCTTCATTCTTCATTTAAAAAGAGTCACTGTGTCCGCCGCGTCACTGGCGGTTTTTAACCAATCCCCCAAAACCATGACAAATAAAGACCAAGAATTCATGCAGATGGCGATAGAAGCCTCTGTGGAAAACGTAAAGAACGGCGGCGGTCCTTTCGGCGCCGTGATAGTGAGAAACGAGGAAGTAGTGGCTGTCGGAGTCAACCGCGTGACTGCCAACAACGACCCTACCGCCCACGCTGAGGTGTCTGCCATCCGCGCTGCTTGTCAGAAACTCAACACCTTCCACCTCAACGACTGCGTCATATACACCTCCTGCGAGCCTTGCCCAATGTGCCTCAGCGCCATCTATTGGAGCGGAATCACTAAGATTTATTACGGCAACAACGCTCAGGACGCTGAAGCA
>URJQ01000050.1 GCA_900548195.1 uncultured Prevotella sp. | reverse complement strand
ACTTCCCCACGGCAGTGGGGACTGAGGGGCTATTTATTGCTTGCGAAAGTTGAGTCATTCAGATTTTTCCATTAAGCAAGGTTCCAATTCCGCGCGTACAGAGTCCATATCGTGGAAGATTACGTCGGCACCTGACTGCAAGAGTACCTCATCGGGCAGTGGACCAGTATTGACTGCGATGACAAAACATCCAGCTGCTTTGCCTGATTGAACGCCAAGAGGGGCATTCTCCACCACAATAGTTTCTGTAGGCTTACTTCCAGCACGCTCCATTCCGAGGAGATAAGGGTCGGGGGCTGGCTTGCCACGACTGACATCTTTGGCAGAAACGATGCGCTCTGTGTCGATGAGACCCTTGAAATCACGAGCCAATTTCTCAAGTAATGGCGGCTGACCACTGCCTGTTACCACGCTGATGCTAAGCCCTTTCGCCAGCATCATGCGCTGAAGGTCTTGCACTCCAGGCATTATTTCTGCAGATGTGAGTGTATGGAAGATGCGGGATTTTTCCATATACATCTCCTGAGCTTCGCTTTCAGAAATTTCGCGTCCCCATTGCTCCCGGCACATGATGGTAATCGTCTCCACGCCACGCATTCCTTCATACTGATAAGCTTCCAGTTCGCTCATCTTAATGCCATATTTCTTCATGGCTTCGTGCCAAGCAATAGCATGATATTTCATGCTGTCGTAGAGCACGCCATCCATATCGAAAAGCACGGCCTTAGGGCAAAAAGCCTTAAGACCGTGTTCTTTCTTGTATTTTTCTATTGCTTCTTTCATTCAATGTGATGTAAATGGATGGAAAATAGTATATCCCACCATAATTAAGTAGTCACCTACTTACCAATATTAATCCTCAGCAGCGAGGCGAGCCTTGATAGCCTTTGTCTCTTCCTCGTAGCCAGGCTTCTCCAGAAGGGCAAACATATTCTTCTTATAAGCCTCTACTCCAGGCTGATTGAAAGCGTTGACACCGAGCAACTGACCGCTTATGCCACAAGCTTTCTCGAAGAAATAGATGAGCTGTCCATAGTTGTAAGCATCCAGACGCTCGATAGAGATAAGGATGTTTGGCACACCGCCATCCACATGAGCAAGGCGAGTACCGAGTTCAGCGTTCTTGTTTACTTCATCGATACGCTTGCCAGCGAGGAAGTTGAGTCCATCGAGGTTTTCCTCATCGTAAGGGAAGAGGAGCTTCTTCTCTGGATTTTCCACAGAGATGCAGGTCTCGAAGATAGTGCGTTCGCCTTCCTGAATCCACTGTCCCATAGAGTGAAGGTCAGTGGTGAAGTCGCAAGAAGCAGGGTAGATGCCCTTGCCATCCTTACCTTCTGACTCACCGAAGAGCTGCTTCCACCATTCCATATAGTAGTGAAGCTTAGGCTGATAGTTCATCAGTATCTCAATCTTCTTGCCTTCTGCATAGAGAGCATTACGCACAGCAGCGTAAATAGCGGCAGGATTCTCACAGAAAGGAACGTCAGCGCCACACTGCTTCTCCATAGCCTGTGCGCCAGCCACGAGAGCCTCGATGTCAATACCAGCGCAAGCGATAGGGAGAAGACCTACAGGAGTGAGGACAGAGAAGCGTCCGCCTACATTGTCAGGGATGATAAAGGTCTTGTAGCCCTCCTTGTCAGCGCAAGTGCGAGCAGCGCCTTTCTTAGCATCTGTCACAGCGACGATGAGATCCTTAGCCTTCTCTTTGCCCACCTGCTGCTCCAGCTGAGTCTTGAGCAGACGGAATGTGAGAGCAGTCTCAGTGGTAGTGCCTGACTTTGAAATGTTTATGATTGAGAAAGTCTTTGTCTTGAGATATTCTGTAAGCTCAGCGAGGTAATCCTCTCCGATGTTGTTGCCTGCGAAAACGACAATAGGATTATTCTTGTCTTGGATAAGCCAAGAGAAAGAATTGCAGATGCCCTCAATGACAGCGCGAGGACCGAGGTAAGAACCACCGATGCCTGCAACCACCACAACCTCAGAGTTTTGGCGGAGAACTTCTGCTACAGCTTTCACTTCACTGATAAATTCAGGAGTGATGCTTGATGGAAGATGTAACCATCCGAGAAAATCATTACCAGGGCAAGTGCCCTCTTCGAGTGCTTTCTGTGCTTCAGCCACCTTTGACTCGTAAGCCATTACTGCTCCAGCAGGAAGAAACTGCTGAGCCTTTGAGATGTCAAGCGAAATACTTTTCATATTTATGGATTTAGAATTGTAAGTTAATATAAGTGTCCAAAAAACATTGCAAAAATACAAAGAATTATTTATTTGTCCAAAATTATTTTCCTTATTTTACCTTTTTCTTTACCTGTGTCAAATGAGCACTTGCGTAATATCAAAGAAATCACTCTTTTCTTTCTATTTGCTTCTTATCAGATATTCTCATCAAGTTCTTTCAATCGTTCCTCAAGAGCTGGCATCCAGTCAGAGTTAGAAGGCACGAAAAGGGTGTGTATTCCCACCTTTGCCGCTGCGTCAGTATTCTTTTTGCTATCGTCTATGAAGAGGCATTCATCAGCTTTCATCTGTTCTATCTCCAATGCTTTGAGAAAAATGCGAGCGTCTGGCTTGCAGATTCCCATCTCATAACTGAGGAAAAGCGTGTCGAAGAAGTCGGTGATAGGGCGACCTTCTGCTGTGAAAGCTTTGCTCTTGGTGTGCGACATGATGAAGGGATTGGTGTTGCTGAGCAGGCAAAGATGAAAATCCCTATGTAGTCGGTCCAAATCCTCCACCACCTTAATCCTTACTCCGTCAAAGAAGCCAAGCCAGCATTGTAGCAAATCATCCCATGATAAGTCGTCGTTACCTCTCACTTCAGCTACTTTCTTGATAAAATCATCTGCTGAAATTTCCCCGGTCTCCACGTCGAGAAAGAAATCTTTCTGCCCATATTCACCCATATAGTAATTAGGATCGAGACCTATTGCCTTGAATCTTCTGAATGCTTCCTGCGTATTCTGGGTGAAGACTACGCCTCCCATGTCGAATAATAAATGTTTTATCATAATTGTGTTGTTTCTGAATTAAGAGTGATAAATATGAAACTATTTCCTGAATTCTACATTTTGAGTGGTCGATTTTTTTTATAAAACTTTCAATCTTGTAGTCTCATCTTACTAAATAATAATAAGTATAGTTGTTATTATGGAGAAATTGTCTATAAATTATTTTGGCTTATACAAATATTTTTGTACTTTTGCATTTGTTAGAACATAAACCTTATATAAACTAAATCAAACACTAAGTCTATGAAAAAGTTCTTTTTAGCTGTAATGGCTCTATTTATGAGCTTCACCGCAAATGCATTTGAATTTGACGGTATTGACCTGAACGGTAGCGTGGCAGACATCACTAAGCAGGTAAGCGCCAAAGGCTACGTCTTTGACCAGCAAAAAAACGCACTGAAAGGCAACTGTCAGGGTACAGAAATCTTCCTTACTTTCAACTATGTCGATGTAAAGACACAGGGAAAGATTGGACAGTTCATCGTGGATATTCCAATGGCTGAGCCAAATGCCTTTGAGGTGATGACCAAGACCTTCAACATAATCTATCATCTTGTAGGCAAAGGTGAGAATGGCGGCCTCAAGTATTCAGTTTCTACGGATGGAACTACACTCTGTGTAACCAAGACTGCCGATGGTGTTCGCTTGACTTATAACACACCTAATTACAACAAGTAATCCGCATTACGATTAAAGTATCGCTGTAATCATTCCAGAACTAATCAGCAATACGTTTCGTTCCGCTTTATACAAAGAGAAATTAAAATGGAACATTGTCCTGATGATTGAGACGTAAAGTGTCAACGTATGGGCAATGCTCCATTTCTTTGTCGTATTCGGTTGGTCAGCCTTTTCTATGTGAAAGTAAAGATATGGGAGGCTGATAGGGGATTTATCTGAATGAATCAGTGAGCAGTTTGATTTCTATTTGCGGAGAGATACGCTCATAGAGAATATTATATACGGCATCCAGAATAGGCATATTGACGTGCATATGCTTATTTATTTCCTTCATACATTTTGTGCCGAAATATCCCTCAGCAATCATTTCCATCTCCAATTGCGCAGATTTCACGGAGTAACCTTTACCAATCATCGTTCCGAAAGTGCGGTTTCGTGAGAATTTGGAGTAACAGGTCACGAGCAAGTCACCGAGATAAGCAGAATCCTCTATGTGTCTTTCATCCACAGGATGCACACTGTCAAGGAAGCGACGCATCTCCTGAAGCGCATTACTTATGAGCACAGCCTGGAAGTTGTCACCGTATTTCAGTCCGGAACAGATGCCCGTAGCGATGGCGTAAACATTCTTCAAGACTGACGAATACTCGATTCCGAGCACGTCCTTTGATACTTTAGTCTTGATATAGCTTCCACTTATCACTTCGGCAAACGCCTTAGCCTTGTCTGTATCCGAGCAGGCAATGGTAAGATACGAAAGTCTTTCAAGCGCCACTTCTTCAGCATGAGACGGTCCACCGATGCAAGCGAGGTTGTCGTTTGGCACATCAAGCACATCGTGGAAATACTCCGAGCAGACAAGATTCTCATCAGGCACGATACCCTTGATGGCAGTGATGACAAACTTATCGCGGATGCGCACCTTCAATTTGTTAAGGTGATTCTTCAGATAAGGTGATGGAGTTACGAAGATAAGAGTGTCGTAAGCCTGCACTATCTTATTGATATCACTTGAGAAATTGATTTCGTCCAGATTGAAATGGACACCTGTCAGGTAAGCAGGGTTGTGGCCGATGCGCTTGAATTCCTCGATTCTGTCGTCACGGCGAATATACCATCCTATGTGGTGAGTGTTTTCTACAACAATCTTAGCAATAGCTGTCGCCCAGCTACCGCCTCCGATTATTGCTATTTTACCACAATTGAACATAGTTATTCTTTTTCTTGGTAAGATTAAGGAAAGCGGAAAAGGGGAGAGTGACATCATTTTTCCCATGAAGAAGTGTCATGACAGCCTGAATGTCAATATCTCCTTTTCCTTCTTTACATTATTCTGAAAATATTAGAGTGCAGCTTTGTCAATATAGCTCTGGAACTCATCCACTTTAGGATTGTCGAGTCCGAGTTTATATTTCTTGTTTACGCCACAGACGTCCTGCTGGAGTTTCTGTGCTTTGACGTCCTTCAAGTCAGAGACAAGATAGTAGCCAGCCTTATTGAAGAGTGGAATCCATTCCTCAGCGATGCCCAGTGCAGTCCATTCTGCAGTAGTAGAGCGAGGAGCTTTCTTCTCAGGCTTCATCTGAGGGAAGAGCATTACCTCACCAATAGCAAACTTTCCAGTGAGCAACATCACGAGACGGTCGATGCCGATACCGATGCCGAATGTAGGAGGCATACCATACTGAAGAGCGCGAAGGAAGTCATGGTCGATGATCATAGCTTCGTCATCGCCCTTGTCAGCGAGGCGCATCTGCTCTATGAAGCGCTCTTCCTGATCGATAGGGTCATTGAGCTCAGAGTAAGCATTTGCAAGTTCCTTACCATTGACCATAAGCTCAAAGCGCTCAGTAAGACCTGGCTTAGAGCGGTGCATCTTAGTAAGTGGAGACATCTCGACAGGATAGTCGGTGATGAAAGTAGGCTGAATGAATGTGCCCTCGCAAGTTTCGCCGAATATTTCGTCTATAAGCTTGCCCTTACCCATAGTCTCATCCACCTCAATCTCAAGTTTTTTAGCCACTTCACGAATCTCATCCTCAGTCATAGGATAGAGGTCGTAGCCAGTCTTTTCCTTGATAGCGTCGAGGATAGGGAGACGACGGAATGGTGCTTTGAAAGAAATCACCTTACCATCAATCTCTACTTCAGGCTTGCAATTAACGGCAGTACAAATTTTCTCAAGCATAGTCTCTGTGAAGCCCATACCCCAATTCAGGTCCTTATAGCTGACATAGAGCTCCATACATGTGAATTCAGGATTGTGAGTCTTGTCCATTCCCTCGTTACGGAAGTTCTTACCCATCTCATAGACGCCCTCAAAACCGCCTACGATAAGGCGCTTGAGGTAAAGCTCAGTAGCGATACGCATATACATATCCTGATTGAGCGCATTGAAATGAGTGATGAATGGTCTTGCAGAAGCGCCACCAGCAATATTCTGAAGGATAGGAGTATCCACCTCAGTGTAGCCAGCACCATCGAGGATGGAGCGCATAGTGCGGATGATAGTAGCGCGCTTGAGGAATGTTTCCTTCACTCCATCGTTTACTACGAGGTCCACATAGCGCTGACGGTAGCGGAGTTCTGGATCATCAAACTTATCGTATGCCACGCCATCCTTATACTTTACGATCGGAAGTGGTTTGAGAGACTTGGAGAGGAGAGTGAGTTCCTGAGCATGAACAGAAATCTCACCGGTCTTAGTGCGGAAGACATAACCCTTCACACCGATGAAATCACCGATGTCGAGAAGCTTCTTGAATACATTATTATATAGTGCTTTGTCTTCGCCCGGACAGATTTCATCGCGCTGAACATAAACCTGTATTCTGCCTTTAGAGTCTTGAATCTCTGCAAAACCAGCCTTACCCATGATGCGGCGTCCCATCATACGTCCTGCGATAGAGACACAACGGCTATTCTCTGGAGTAGCCTGTTCATGGATATCGTTGCCCTCTTCGTCTTTACCAATGACTGGAAGGTCAACGAAATTGTCGCGTATGTCTTTGCTCCATGCGTTTACCGGGTATTCGGCTGCAGGATATGGGTCAATACCCATGTTGCGTAATTCCTTCAGACTCTCACGTCTGCCTATTTCCTGTTCGCTAAGTTCTAAAATGTTCATGTATTATCTATATTATTTTGTTTTCTGTTCTGTTTTTATAAAAATTACTCCCTATTCTATTCTACTAACATCAGAGTGCAGTAGAAGTAACGTTCTTGTGCCCAAATTTTTAGGCTCTAAAGCTTCAATCTATAGGATGAGCGAAGACGAATCGAGCGCCTTTCTCACTATATGTCTTGTCGAGATAGACTTTGCCATTAAGTCTCTCTGCGAGAGTTTTGCAGATATTGAGCCCCAGTCCAGTGCCTTCCACGAAGTCATTGAGCTTGGTGAACCGGTCGAATATCTTGTCAGCTTGCTCCGAAGGCACACCCTCGCCTGTATCGGTGACGGAGAATGTTACCATTCCCGGATTCTCATCACGCGAGCAATGCAGTACGATGCTTCCCTCTGACGTATGCTTTATGGCATTGGTGAGGAAATTGATGAGTATCTGCTGCACTCTTCTGACGTCTGTGACGAGCATGAATGAATCGTCGAAATCGGATGTGAATGAGAGCTTTACCTTATCGGTGACTCTGTATTTCACGCTTGCGATAACCGAAACGCCTATGTTATTGAGCGAAGCTGGCGCTTTGCTTATCTTGTAGTTTCCGCTCTTTATGTCCGAAATATTCAGTATATCATCGACGACGAGCATCAGCAGACTGGAGTTTTGAGTGATATAATCGTTATATTCCTCTTTTTCCTTTTGGCTGACGATATCGTCTGGCAGGGACACGAGTTGCGCAAATCCTACCACAGCATTGAGTGGATTGCGTATTTCGTGGCAAATATTGTGGAGATAAACGTCCTTGAGTTTGCTCTCCTGCCTTGCTTCTTCCAGTTTCTGTGTGAGAGAAGCAATCTGCTTATTCATATCCTGGATGTTTTCATTTCCAGTTTTAATCATTGAAAGTCGTCTTATTATGAGAATAGCCACGACTATGATTGATATGATTATGAGTATGCCAATAATCATTGTCTTTGTGTTAGAATGTGGGTTTCAGTGATAGCTCTGCCATAAAGATAATATGTCAAAGCCTTAAACCACTAATAAGAAATGGATGGTGACAGCTGCAACCTAAATACTGTCTCACATTATGCCATCCCTTTAGCTTCCATAGCCTTATTGAGTTGCGTTATTACGCTGGTGTGGAGGCGGTTCATGATAATCGGCTTAGTCAGGAAGTCGTTGGCTCCAAGGTCGTAACCTTTCACTACGTCTTCGTTAGAATTGAGCGCGGAAATGACGATGATAGGCAGTTGCTTAGTCTCTTCTTTAGCTCGCAGTTGCTTTATCACGTCGTAACCGTTTATCCCAGGCATCATAAGGTCGAGCAGTATGAGGTCTGGTTTGTTGTCTGCCACGATGTCAAGCGCTGTCTGTCCGTCATTTGCTTTCTCGATTACGAAGTGGAATGGCTTGAGCATTTTCTCAATCAGAGTGACGTTGATAGGAATGTCATCTACTATCAAGACAGATGTCTTGCAGGCATCAATATTTGGATTTAATTGTATATTCATATCTCGGTTGGTGTAATCTTTTTGCAAAGGTACGCTTTTTCAATATCAAAAGAGAAAAATCGCAAATAAAAAATGTTAATTATCCTTCACGGAAGAAATCGAGAGCCTCCATTATTTCTTCTTTCGTGGCAGTTTGGTTGATACGAATGTCACCAATACCGCCCAGCAGAGTGAAGTTTATCACGCCTGCGACGTTCTTTTTGTCGTGAGTCATCAGTTCGAGAAGGGTAGGGTAATCATCGCAGGTGATAGGCAGCGTACCGTAGTTTTCTTTGATAAATCTCACGGTCTGGTGCATCCTGTCTGTAGGAAAACCTGTCTTCTTTGCAGCAAGATAGAGCTCTGCTACTATGCCGTAAGCCACAGCATAACCATGGAGAATCGGCTTTTCGAGTCGTGCTTTGCCAGAGTCAGCCTTTGCCGCTTCACGCATTGCCCATGATTCGAAGGCGTGCCCGATGGTGTGTCCAAGATTGAGAGCTTTGCGAATGCCATGTTCTTGCGGATCTTCCTCCACGATTTCCTCTTTGATAGCGACGCTTTCAGCCACCATACGCTGGAGTGTGCCAAGGTCTGGGTGAGCAAGGTCGAAGTTTATCAGTTCTGCCCACATCGCATTTGTCTTGCGATTGATGAGTCCATGCTTCAGCATTTCAGCATAACCAGAAGCGATATTCTCGCTGTCGAGTGATTTTAGGAAAGCTGTAGAGAGTATGACGTATTTTGAATCATTGAATACTCCGATTTCATTTTTCAGTCCGCCGAAATTGAATCCCGTCTTTCCACCTACCGAAGCATCGACCATAGAGAGCAAAGTGGTCGGTATGTTGATGAAATTGATTCCTCTCTTGAATGTAGAAGCGGCGAAGCCTCCGAGGTCAGTCACCATTCCGCCACCGAGATTTATGAGCAAAGAGTGGCGTGTAGCTCCGCCTTTCTGCAGTCTTTCCCAGACGCGTGCGGTGGACTCCAAAGTCTTGTTTACGTCCGAAGCGCCTATGGTAATAATCTCAGCGTCCTTCAGGCAGTCGAAATCCTTTACCAATGGCAGGCACAGTCGGTGTGTCGTCTCATCTGTGAGAATGAAAATTCTGTCATGTTCGCAGTCTGCGATGGCTTGTGAGAGCTCCGTCTCGAGGTCTGTTGAGATTATTATTCTTTGCATAAGCGTTGTTATTTTGTTGTTGCAGGTGTTGCTAAAAGCTTACCTTATTTCTTGAAAATGAATTTCTTGCCATTGAGTATGTATATTTCTCCAGGCACAGGTCTGCTGACTCTTTGACCCTTCAGGTTATACATTATTCCGTTGTCAGGCTTTGTCATCTTCACGTCTTTTATTCCAGTCTCCACATCCTTGTAGGCAGGAGCATGAGAAGTAGGGTTGATGGTGTATTTTGTTCCAGCGCCCACGTATTCAGCAAGGCTGTATCCGAGGTGAGGAGGCTGATTGTAAGAACTATTCTGCCAAGCAATTCCCATACGATAGACGTGGTCTTCCATCAGGCAAGGTACTTTGTAATTGGTAGGTTCCGGTGTAGAGAAAATCATGATTTTCACAACATCAGAGGAATAATCAGCCTCATATTGGAACATTACCAGTTCTTCGCGCCAGTCGCCGAGGATGTCAGCCTGGAGACAAGGCGTTGCTTTCGTGGTGTTGCACGCCTGTGGTTCGCCGTGCTTGTTGAATTCGATGAATGTCTTGATAGACTTGGAATTGGTGTTGTAATATCTAATTCTTGGATTAAACTTATCCGCATTCTTGTCGTATCTGCCATCGAAAGTCTGGTCGAATGGGTCTCCTGTCCAGTAGATTCGGAAATTGGTGTCCGGTTTCTTGTCGAGGATTACATTGCCAGTGGTACAGGAATAGATGTTATTGTCAGCACTGGTCCAAAATTCGTAACCTTTATTGAAAGGGATAAAGTCAGCGGCAAGTCCACGTCCGTTGTCGCCCGAACTGGTCTTGTTGATTAGGAGGGCGCCAGTAGAAGGATTGTGGACGTCATATCCGTAAGGTTTCTCTTCATGAGGCATCATCAGACCGAGCTCATTACTGTCAGCAAAAAGCGGTGCGAGATGGATAGCGTCACCATGTCCCTTGCCTGTAGAGCAGAGCAGCGAACCGTTATGGTCAATGGTAGCCGAACCTGTGACTATCTCGTCTTTGCCGTCGCCATCGACATCACCGATAGAAATGCCGTGGACGCCCTGGCCGAAGCTTGACTTTCCCGTGCCTGAAGCGATGCTTTTGCCATCTTTGTCATCGACAGACCATGAACCTTTTCTGCCTTTGTGGATCCATTTTGTGGAAATTTCTTTGCCGTTCCAATCTACTGCCCAGATGAAGCAGCTGGAGTAGTAGCCTCTCTGGAAGATTGCTGAAGGCAGATGATCGAGTCCGTCGAGATAAGCCACTGCGGCATTGTATCTCTCGCCGCGGTTGTAGTTTGTGCTCTTGCCGTTTTCACTCTCCCAACTGCCGTAACTCATGCTCTTGTTGCCGGTTGTCATAGCGCGGTTTGGGTTGTACCATACGGTGTGCATTGCCTTGCCAGTCTCTCCATTGAATACGGTCAGAAGTTCTTCACCTCCAGTTACATGGCCGTTACTGTTGACGTAAGTCTTTGAATTGTTTATCTTTCTGATATCGGCATCGGTTGCCGCCTCGGTGACATAATTTCCTTCACTGTCTTTAGAGCCGGGAGCAGTCTTACACATCACTTCCGCTTTGCCGTCTCCATCAAAGTCATAGACGAGAAACTGAGTGTAATGGTTTCCCGAACGAATATTCAGTCCGAGATTTATGCGCCAAAGAAATGTGCCGTCGAGCTTGTAAGCATCTATGATACATGGAGAAGTGTATCCTTTCTGGCTGTTATCTTTCTGATTGTCAGGCATCCATTTCAGCACGAGTTCGTAGTCGCCGTCGCCGTCAAGGTCGCCTACACTCATATCGTCAGGACGGTATTTACCTTTCGAGCCACCAACGGTGACTTGTGGAGCAGGTCGCTTTGCATCGAAAGTAGTGCATATATTAGCCCACGCTTTTGTCTCGAATGTCTCGCCGTTGCTTGCCTCAATCCTGTAGGTGTAGCCGGCTTTGCCCATGGAGTCGTGTAAATTTGTTTTCCTTGTGATGTTGGATCCAATCTTCGTTCCGTTGCGATAAACGGTGAAAGAGAGGTCGTCTGCATCAGCGGAGAAAGAGCGCCATGATACGAGCACTCCGGTAGAAGTCTTTACAGCCACAGGAGCGCGGTTGAGTTTCTCCTTAAGTTGTTGAGCGCAAACGTTTGTCGTAATGGTGGATGCCAATAGCATCGCTCCTAATAGTCTTTTCTTCATGTCAGTAGTTGATTATTTGTAGTATTGATTTTTTTTGATTGTTATCGAATGCAAAATTACTAAAAAATTATTATACTGACAAATAATTTCTTCTAATTCCTTTAGGAATAGCAGGTCGGAGAATAGTTTTTGTGTGCAATGAGGAAAATGTTTCAAGCAACGGAAATATTGCGGTAATCGCTTTTTGCATTTATTTTGATTTGTTAAAAGTGTATCAAAAATCCCCCGTCTCTACTTCGCGTTTTTGAGAGAAAAATGCTCTTTGACGATGAAAAAGTGCCTTCGTCTTCTGAAATTTTTGCTTCGGTTTTGCAATAGCTTAGCTTTTACCTTGTAATATCTATGTTATTAGGATGCAAAAGCATAGATATTGTGTTGCGATAACTATGCTTTTATAGTCCAAAAACTAAGCTTTTTCTGCATGAAAATTATCTTTTCAAATCTCGATTTTTGTAATTTGCTGATTTATAGGTAATTCCCAAAATAGCGAGAATCGTGTATTTCAAGCCAGATTATTTTTCTTCAAAAATAAATGTTAAAATATTGTAGAAATGCGCAGACGTAGTTTTTTTATTGCTTTTGAAATCGAAAAAAATGATTGGGCGATTCTAAACTTTTTTCATTTTTATTCGTTATTATATTGTGTGAAAGAGAAAAAGTAGATGAAATATGACAACAATTAAAACATAACTATAACGACAGATGAGAAAATCATTACTCACATTGATCGCACTCGTAATGGGTTCGGTAATGATGATGGCACAGAATAGGGTCATCACTGGAACGGTCTTAGATAAGGAGTCAAAGGAAGCCTTGATGCAAACGACCGTACAACTCTTGAAATCAGACAGTTCTTACGTAACAGGCGCAGTGACTGACGCAGATGGTAAGTTCTCTCTGAAAGCTCCTAAGAATGGAAAATATATCCTTAAGATGACCAATATAGGATATAAGATTTATGAGAAAAACCTTACCATCGCTGACAATAAAGATATAGCTCTCGGCAAGGTGAATCTCTCGGTAGATGCTGTGCTTCTGAAAGAAGTCGTGGCAAATGGTATTGCGTCAAAAGTGACTGTCAAGGAAGACACCTTTGTATATAATGCTTCGGCTTATCGCACTGCAGAAGGTTCCGTTATTGAGGAACTGGTAAAGAAGATTCCAGGAGCACAAGTGGATGATGATGGTAATATCACCATCAATGGAAAGTCTGTAAAGAAGATTAAGGTGGATGGTAAGGAGTTTATGTCAGGAGACACAAAGACAGCCCTGAAAAACCTGCCTACATCCATTGTAGATAAGATTCGCGCGTATGACGAGAAGAGTGACCTCGCACGCGTGACAGGTATTGATGACGGTGAGGAGTCCACTGTGCTCGACTTCGGAATCAAGCCTGGCATGAACAAGGGATATATGTTCAATTTTGACGGTAGCTATGGCAACCACGACCGTTACGCTGAGCGATTGATGGGTATGTACACTCAGGACGGATTGCGCTTTATGGGCTTTGGCGGTGCAAACAACACCAATGATATGGGCTTCCCTGGAGGCGGTCGTCGTGGATTCGGAGGCAACCGCAACGGACTGAATGCTTCAAAGGACGGTGCTTTCAATGTCAATTACGACAAGGACAAACTCAACTTTGACTTCGGACTCATGTGGCGCCATTCTGACGGTGACGCTTTCAGCAAATCATCTTCAGAGAACTTTGTAGCCACTACGGGATCTTTCTCCAACAGTATTAACCGCAACTATTCTCGCGGAAATTCCGTCTCTTTCGGCGGCAGACTGGAATGGAAACCTGACACTCTCACGAACATCATGTTCCGTCCATCATACAGTTACTCTACCAACGACGGACTTTCCAGCAGCCTTTCCGGCACTTACAATGAGGATCCTTACCTTTACACCATCGACCCTCTTGAGAATGATAAAATCAATGACGTGCTCGATGCCAATGGTGAGCGCATCAATGTCAATGGACGTACTAACCGTTCACTCTCTTACAGTAAGTCAAAGAATGGTAATGGTATGCTCCAGTTTAACAGAAAGCTCAATAACCTCGGACGTAACATCACGCTGCGTGTAGATGGAGGCTTCTCTGAAGGCGAAAGCAACAGCCTTAGTGCTGCTGACGTGCATCTCTATCAGGTGCAGACAGCCGCTGGACTGGATTCCACTTACCAGACAAACAGATACAATACGGCTCCTGCAAAGAACTGGAACTATAAGTTGCAAGCTACTTACTCTGAGCCTATTGCACGTGCTACCTTCCTCCAGTTCCGCTATCAGTATCAGTACTCTTACAGCAAGAGCGATCGCGATACGTATGATTTCAGCCGTCTCGGCAATATGACCGACCAGGAGATGGTCTATCGCGGATGGATGGATTTCCTCAACCGCAATAATGTCAATCCGCTCGGAGACTATCTCGACAAGGATCTCAGCCGTTTCTCTGAATACTCCACTTATACACACGTTGCAGAAGTGATGCTTCGCTTCATCCGCGAGAAATATAATTTCAATGTAGGTGTGCAGGTTCAGCCTCAGAAAACTCACTATGTTCAGGATTATCAGGGCGTTTCGGCAGACACAACCCGCACTGTGACCAACTTTACTCCTACACTTGAGTTCCGTTATAAGTTCTCCAAGGTGAGCCAATTACGTATCAATTACCGTGCTAATACTTCCCAGCCGAGCATCAGCCAGTTGCTGGATATTACCGATAACTCAGACCCTCTGAACATTTCCAAAGGTAATCCTGGACTGAAGCCTGCCTTTACCAACAATTTCCGACTCTTCTACAATGGTTATCGTCAGGAGCGTATGCAGTCATGGATGGCACACATGAACTTCAGCACTACTCGTAACAGCATCTCAAACATGGTGACTTACGATGAGAAAACAGGTGGAAGAACCACTCGACCTGAGAATATCAACGGAAAATGGAATATGGGTGGCGGATTCATGTTTAACACTTCTATTGATACCCTCGGTAATTGGAACATCAATACGATGACTGATATCAATTATAATCATGATGTAGGTTATCTTACACTCCAGAATGCTGTCGGTCCGCAGAAGAACTCTACCAATAATACATCCATTGGTGAGCGTCTGTCATTTAGCTATCGTAACGACTGGCTTGAGGTGGAACCTAACGGAAGCTTCACTTATACTCATGCTCGAAACAAACTTCAGAGCAATAGTGACCTCGATACATGGCAGTATAGCTATGGCCTGAATGTCAATATCACAGCTCCTTGGGGCACTTCACTCACCACGAACATCAATGAAAACTGCCGCAGAGGATATAATGACGCTTCAATGAACACCAATGAGTTCATCTGGAACGCTCAGATTTCACAGTCATTCCTCCGTGGTCGTCCGCTTACAGTCTCATTGCAGTTCTATGATATCCTAAAGAATCAGAGCAATTTCTCCCGTGCCATCAGCGCTTACTCCCGCAATGATACATGGTACAACAGTATCAACTCCTACGCAATGCTGAAAGTGACCTACCGTATCAATGCCTTCGGAGGCAAAGAAGCTCGCAGAGCACAGCGTGAAGGTGGACGTGGCGGCTTTGACGGCCCTCCTGGAGGCGGTCCTCGCGGTGGCAGAAACGGTCAGCGTGGCGGTGGCTATGGTGGTTTCCACGGTGGCTTCGGCGGTCCTTTCTAATTGCTCAGCAATATGAATAAAAGATTCCTCATAAGCATAATGATAATTATATCCTCCATTTGCGCTCATGCGCAGGTGGAGGATTATTTGCAATATGTACCTCTGGTTTCCAGAGTAATGCTCTCAACGTCAAAGGTGGAGACCAAATATTCCATGCAAGACCGCCTCTTTGTCGCCGTGACTTCTATCGGTTTGACTTACGGAATCACTGGAACTCTGAAGCATCTTTTGTCAGAACGCAGACCTGATGGTTCGGATTGCAAGTCTTTTCCCTCTGGCCACGCTGCCAGAGCTTTCCTTGGAGCGAATATGCTAAGGCATGAATATGGACATATCTCGCCTTGGATTAGCGTGGCAGGTTATGCTGTCGCTACTGCCACGGCTACACTTCGAGTGACAGGGAAGCATCATTATACGCATGATGTGCTTGCGGGTGCTGCAATCGGATTTGCTTCGTCAGAGCTCAGTTTTGCCCTTCTTCCATTGTGGCATAAGTACTTGGATAAGAAGAAAAACAAGAAATTAAAGCGTAATAATCAAGACTTCATTCACTCCTCTGATCAGCAAAGCGTGGACGTAGTAATGTGTCCGATGGCCAATAATAATGAATTTGGAGTGGCAGGGACAATTGTTTTTTGATTTTTTATACTATTTTATTTCTTTAATCGGAATAACTTTCTTATCTTTGCACACGAAAATGAAGATAAAAGCCTAAATGCTTATGTGTTAGGCTTTTAGTTGTTCTAAATAAAAAGTGATAAAAACAATCTTTCAGGATATATTATTATGGGTCATGGTAGTAATCGTGTATTCTGAACAAAAATGTAGAAACAATGAGCAAGATACTTCCTTTGAAAGCAGAATTGGGCAACACATGGACCCATTTGTTTGGTGCGCTTTTCGCACTTTCTTCCATTTGGCTCGTCTGGCCTGCAGTGGAAATAGGATGGCAGATGGCATTTGGAGTGATATTCTTTATTTGTGGAATGTTCCTCATGTTCCTCGCCAGTACTATTTATCACTGGGTGCATCCTGGTTTCGCCAAGCAGGTATTGCGCAAGCTCGACCATATTAGCATCTATGTAATGATAGCTTGCTCTTATACTTCAATATGTATTGGAGTCGTTGGTGGCTGGTTAGGATGGTTGGTCTTTGGATTTCAATGGGCAACAGTGATAGGCGGAATTTTCTATAAGGTTTTTGCCATGGGAAAATATCCGCGTCTTTCGCTCGCTATCTACCTCATTATGGGTTGGAGTGTGCTCTTCATCATCCCTGAAGTGATGGAGCGTCTCTCCACACTCTCTATGCTTCTCCTCTTGCTTGAGGGTGTGTTTTATACGTCTGGCACATATTTCTTTGCGCATGATTCCAAGAAGCATTATCACGCTATCTGGCATGTATTCGTGCTTCTCGGCGCAATGGCGCATTGGGGTACTGTACTTTCCATCCTTTTGGCTTAGAGAATTGTAGCCTATGAGACGTTTCTTCTTCACCTTATTATTATATATACTGCCTCTTCTTTCCGCTTTTTCTCAAAAGCCGGACTTTAACAAGATGTCGCCTTTCGTCAGGAAAGTGGCATCGAGACAGTATGATAAGGAGTGGAGAGCAAAGGGAAACAAAACTGAAAAGCATAAGGATAAAGCTCTCGTGGCATTCGTCAGAACTAATGATGTCAACGCTTTGACTTCGAGTGATTGCGTTATTCTTGCGTCTTTTGATGATATTCACATCGTGAAAATTCCGTTGCGTAATCTCAATGCTCTTTCTATCTTGCCAGAAATCAAAAGGATAGAGGCTGGAAGAATGTCACATTTGGCTCTTGACACTACTCGTATCATTTCAAATTCTCGTGAAGTAAATGGTGAATCTCTTGATGGTAACATCTTGACATTCAGTGGATATACTGGTAGAAACGTAATCGTGGGAGTGGAGGATATTTGTTTTGACCTTACACATCCCACTTTCTGGTCGGTTGATGGACAGCGTTATCGTATTAAGGCTCTTTGGGATCAAACGGCAAAGAGAGATGATAACGATGGAACTTTGGTTGTAGGAAGGCAGTTCGTAGATGAAGAAAGCCTTCTCGATTATAAGCGAACAGCAGATTATAGATTTGATTTTCATGGCACACATACCTCTGCCATTGCCGCTGGAAGTGGATGGAACGGTAGTTATTCCAGTTCTTATGTTGGCATTGCTCCTGATGCAGACCTGTGCTTAGTGTGTAATTTAAGTGGTGATAATCATGAGGTTATTGACGAAGAAGACCAGGATTTACATACCGATGCAATGGATATTCTCGGTTTTAAGTATATCTTCGACTATGCAGAAAGCCAGGGTAAGCCTTGTGTAATCAATTTCAGTGAGGGACGTTATGAAGATTTCTATGGCGAAACTATGTATTACGAAACCGTTGAAAAGCTTCTGGGACCTGGCAGAATCCTTTGCGCCTCTGCTGGAAATGATGGCTCAAACAATACTTATCTCAAGAAATCATCTTACGATCAAAGTGTTTCTACGTTTATAAAAGCATGGGGAGGAAGTAATACTATCTTCATGCGTTCGGATGATGAGTTCGCTTTTACTCTTGACTTTTTCACTTCTTCTGGGCAGAACGAGCAACGGACATACTCTTTTGACGAGGTTCTAAAAGCGCAGGATCAGATGCGTTTAGACACTATTACAGTCAACAATAGCAAGTATGCTCTCACTTTGTGCATTTATCCTTCTGGACTGAATCCGCAGGAGTGGGGTATTGAGTTCTATCTTGACCGTGTTGGTGGCGGACGTTTAGGATATGACGTCCCAATAATGCTAACATTGGAGGGTAAAAACGTTGATATTGAGGCGCATTCTGTCGTTGGCGAACTCTTTGCAAACAAGACTTTATGTCCTCAATCCGTTGCTGCCGTGCCTGGACATAATATCATTTTCCCGGCTTCCACAAAGAATGTAATCTGTGTTGGTTCCACTTCTTATCCGCGAACACTGAGTGATTTCCGAGGAAATCCTATAGAATTTGGTTTTCTGACCAATGATAAGAGGTCTGGATTTAGCAGTATGGGACCCACAATTCAGGGCTTTACCAAGCCTGATGTGGTTGCTCCAGGCGAGAATGTAATATCTGCAATGAGCAGTTATTACCTCGAAAGCAGACCTGAAGAGGCGGCTGGCAGCCCTGACATCGAGAGGTTTCAGCACGATGGAAGGACGTATGCGTGGACAGTAGCCAGTGGTACTTCTATGTCTGCACCTGTTGTTACTGGCGTCATTGCGCTTTGGCTTGAAGCTTGTCCTACTCTAACTCCTACTCAAATTCTGGACGTTATAGCCAAAACGTCTCGTCGTGAGGAAGGTGTTGACTATCCGAATAATAGAATGGGGTGGGGAGAAATCAATGCAAAAGCAGGACTTTCATACGTTCTTTCCGAATATACTGGAATTACGGATGTCGCCTTTGATAATGCAATAAAGCATGAGAAAAAAAGGTCTTATTACGACATCAACGGCAGAAAACTCCAGTCCGTTGAGGGAAAACGTGGATTGTTTCTTGCCGTTGATGAATATGGAAGTGTCAAAAAGATAATTCGCTGATTGGAGGATGATAGCTCTTAATCGTCATCCTCATCTTCAAAGTCGTCTTCATCGAAGCCGAAAAGAGCAGGGTCGATAAAGGCATCCATCGCTCTTCGGTCCTTTTTGGTAGGGCGACCTGTGCCTCTTGCACGATCTATGAATCCGCTGATGCGGGACATCTCAAGGAGTTCGTACTGCTTTGCCTCCGTCACGTTCTCATAGATTTCAGGCAAAAGCTTTGCTCCTACTCGGTTTTCTATAGCTTTCAGTATCTTAAATGAATACGTAATAGGTGGCTTTTTGACGCTGATAGTCTCGCCCACCTTTATCACATGACTCGGTTTCACATTGACGCCATTCTTTGTCACCCTGCCGTTCTTGCAGGCATCAGCGGCAATACTCCTGGTCTTGAATATGCGAGCAGCCCAAAGCCATTTGTCTATTCTTGCGGAATTTTGCTCTGGATTTGCCATTTTATTTCTTGTTGTATTGGTTCATTGTGATGTTGACTCCAGCAAGGATGAAACTCTTGATGATGTCGCAGGCTGTATTTATGCAAGGATTAAGGGTTTTCTTGTCTTCCTCGCTGAACTTGCCCAGTACCCAATCCACCTGGTGACCCTGCGAGAACTCACTGCCGATACCCATACGAAGGCGGGCGTATTTCTGTCCTATGAGTTGTTGGATATGGCCAAGACCGTTATGACCGCCATTGCTTCCAGAAGCTCTAAGGCGCATTTTGCCCAGTGGAAGCGCAAGATCGTCCACGATAACGAGTAGGTTCTCGGTTGGGATATTTTCCTTTTCAAGCCAGTATCTCACGGCATTGCCACTGAGATTCATATATGTTGTAGGCTTCAGGACGAAGACTTTACGTCCCTTTACGCTTGTTTCCGCTACGTAGCCGTATCTCTTGTCTGCAAACGTAGCATTCTGATCGTTCACGAAACTATCTACTACCATCCATCCGGCATTATGTCTTGTCTCGTGATATTCAGGTCCAGGATTGCCAAGACCTACTATAAGGTACTAAAAAAAACTGAAATAAAAAAATAAAATGGCAACAAATTTACCATCTACTTAAAAAAAAGTTTTATTGCGTTTATTTTTAATATATTTTTCATGTGCCTTAACTTTTTCTCA
>URJQ01000049.1 GCA_900548195.1 uncultured Prevotella sp. | reverse complement strand
GTAATCAAATCTGCCGTGGCTTTTCTTACTCCAGATGATTCGTGTAATCAAATCTGCCGTGGCTTTTCTTACTCCAGATGATTCGTGTAATCAAATCTGCCGTGGCTTTTCTTACTCCAGATGATTCGTGTAATCAAATCTGCCGTGGCTTTTCTTACTCCAGATGATTCGTGTAATCAAATCTACCGTGGCTTCTCTCTCTCAAGATGATTCGCGCAATCAAAACTACTGCGGCATTTCTCTCTTGATGGGTAACGCATTTCCGTCCTTCGAGACAATAACCAAATGCTCAGTAAAGTATCGTGCATTCTTAGGAAATCAATAAAAACTAACTCTATACAAAATGAAAAAATCAATCATCCTGACTCTTCTTGCTGTCCTGACCCTACCCATGATGGGCAAGGTGTGGGACTTGAAAGTTTCTGAAAATCATCGTTTTCTGCAGTATGCTGACGGCACTCCGTTCTTCTGGCTTGGCGATACAGGATGGCTTTTGCCACAAAGACTCGACCAGTATGAGGCAGGAGGCTACCTCTCGCGTGCTGCAAAGGCAGGATATAATGTCGTGCAGGTGCAGGTGCTGAACGGCGTTCCAGCGATGAATGCTTACGGACAATACTCCAATAATCCGCAAAAACCGTGGGATTTCTCATGCTTCGACAAGGCAAAATCATCAAAGCAATCTGCCACTACTATGATGAATAACCCTCTGACTGTCAATTACTGGGACCACATGGATAACATCATCCGCATGGCAGAGCGTCAGAATATCTACATCGGCATGGTTTGCATCTGGGGCGGACTCGTGAAAGGCGGTGCGATGGACGTGGCAGGAGCGAAAGCCTACGGCAGATTCCTCGCTCAAAGATACAAGAATTTTCCGAATATCATCTGGATTATCGGCGGAGATATTCAGGGAAATATCAAGTCGGAAGTGTGGACAGCCTTGGCAGAAACCATTAAGTCGATAGATAAAAAGCATCTTATGACTTTCCATCCGCGCGGTCGCTACACGTCTGCAAAATGGTGGTCGCAGGCGCCTTGGATTGATTTCCATATGTACCAGTCGGGACATCGTGCCTACGGACAGCGTATGGGAAACAAGGATTATCCAATTCCTGACAATACAGAGGAAGACTGCTGGATGTACGTAGATTCCACATGGGCTTACAAACCGATAAAGCCAGTCATCGACGGCGAGCCATCCTATGAGGACATACCTATCGGATTGCATTTCCCGGAGGGACCTCGCTGGCAGGCAAGTGATGTGCGTCGTTATGCTTACTGGGACGTTTTTGCCGGTGCTTTCGGTCATACGTATGGTCATAATGCCATAATGCAGATGGCAAAACCGGGCTATGCCGTGGCTTATGCTGATAAGTCAAAGACATGGTATGAAGCTCAGCAAGATGCTGGCTATCAGCAGATGAAGTATCTCAAGGCACTTATGCTCTCGTTCCCATTCTTCGAGCGAGTGCCCGATCAGCAGATTATCGCTTCAGACAATGGAATACGCTACGACAGACTCATCGCAACGCGAGGCAACGACTATCTGATGGTATATAATTACACCTCGCGCAACATGAATATCGACCTCGGAAAAATCTCCGGAAAGCAAAAGAACGTATGGTGGATGGATGCTTCCACTGGCAATCTTACTTACCTCGGCAAGCACGATAGTAAGGTGATAACCTTCCGCCTTCAGCAGAATCCGAGACCGGGGGTGCATGATGGAGTGCTGATTGCTGTCGATGCGGAAAAGAATTACCTCTCTGCGGAGCAGGAAAACGTCCTCGTTCCTATCAAGGAAAAAGGCAAAAAGGACCTTACGGAATAAGCAAAAAGTAGGATTTTGAAAAGCATTCCATGCAGATATGAGCCTTTCAAAAGGCTGATGATTTTGCTAAAAAGCTGCAAGGAAAAAGAGAACAAAAAATGATAGTTTTGCTATCATTTTCCAATAGCTAAGCTTTCGCGTTGTAAAAGCATAGTTATTGCGTTGTAAAAGCATAGTTATTACAGTGTAAAAGCATAGTTATTACACGGTAAAAGCTATGCTTTTGCAACCTATTCATAATCAAGTGGTTGCAAAGGCTCTTTTGTTGCTTTTGCAAAAACAGGAAAATCGAACAATTATAAGAAGCAAAACGCACAATAAAAAAATAACAGCCTCCCTTTCGAGAAGCTGTTATGTATCAATAATCATTATGATATTTTGTCACCTTGTTGGGCAAGTGAAGAGGAGGAGACTCGAACTCCCACGTCACAATTGACACTACCCCCTCAAAGTAGCGCGTCTACCAATTCCGCCACCTCTCCAGTTGCATTTTTTAAGTGCTTAGCTCTTCATTTCTGAATTGCGGATGCAAAGGTACGAATTATTTCTGAATTGACCAAATATTTCGTCGATTTCTTTGATTTTTTTATTTCTTTTCCTCTTTTTCTGCATTTATGAAAGTACTTTCGCACCTCTCTTTCTTCCATCTCTTGTTTGCTGGAAATGCCTCCAGACGAAACGTATAGGCGTGGCTTTTAATTTCTTTTCACTATATAAATTAGGTGTATTCCCGATTTCTTTGTATCTTTGCACATTGTAAAACAAAACAAAATAAATGAAATCATGACATTATATCCCAAACTCATCACTGACGCCTTGGCGACCGTGACTTACGCTGGAACGAAGAAAAATCTGATAGAGAGCGAGATGCTCGCCGACACTCCAAGCATCAATGGTAACAAGGTGAAGATAGTACTCATCTTCCCTCGCGATACTGACCCATTCCTCAAATCCACTGTCAAGGCGGCTGAGGCTGCCATCCACTATTATGTAGGCAAAGAGGTTGAGGTGGAAATCGAACTCGAATATAAGTCTGCGCCACGTCCAGAGGTGGGTAAGCTTCTCCCACAGGTGAAGAATATCATCGCTGTAAGTTCTGGTAAAGGTGGAGTGGGCAAGAGCACCGTCTCTGCTAATCTCGCTATTTCGCTCGCTCGTCTCGGCTATAAGGTAGGACTTCTCGATACCGACATCTTCGGTCCTTCAATGCCTAAGATGTTTAATGTGGAGGATGCACGCCCTTGGGCAGAGGAAAAGGATGGCCGTCAACTCATCGTTCCGGTGGAACAGTATGGCGTGAAACTGCTCAGTATCGGTTTCTTCGTCAATAAAGATACAGCTACATTGTGGCGCGGTGGCATGGCTTGCTCCGCTCTCAAGCAGCTCATCGCTGACGCAGACTGGGGCGATCTCGACTTTTTCATCCTCGATACACCTCCTGGCACCAGCGATATTCATCTCTCATTGCTTCAGACTCTCGCTATCACAGGAGCCATTATCGTCAGCACTCCGCAGCAGGTGGCACTGGCAGATGCACGCAAGGGTATAGATATGTACACCAATGACAAGGTCAATGTGCCTATCCTCGGACTCGTGGAGAATATGGCTTGGTTTACTCCTGCTGAACTGCCAGAGAATCGTTACTACATCTTCGGAAAGGAAGGATGCAAGAATCTCGCTAAGGAGATGAATGTGCCTCTTCTTGCTCAGATACCATTGGTACAGGGAATCTGCGAAAATGGCGATACAGGTACACCTGCCGCTCTCGATGTAGCCTCACCAACAGGCCAGGCTTTCATCGCTCTTGCTCAAAGCGTTGTGACTGTAGTCAATCGCAGAAACAAGGAGCAGGCTCCAACGCAGATAGTAGGAACGAAGTAAGGGTTGGCGGTTGTTGGTTGTTGGTTATCGGTTGTTGCTTGTCGGTTTTTGGTTATCGGTTGTAGGTTTGAATGAAAAGAATCTCAACAGTCCGCCACTGTGCCAACGGCTTTTACCGTTGGTTACCATCATCCCACAACCAACGCCAATCTTAAAGCAACCAAACACCACGAAAATAAGGAGGACATGATATGAAGAAATTACTTTCTATAGTTGCAATAAGCCTCTTGCTGGCGATAGAATTGCCGGCACAGACTTTCTCGTCACTGTGGGCACAAGTCGATAAAGCAAGCAAACAGGACCGCCCTAAGACTACTCTCGTAGCTCTTAGGCAGGTAGAAAGCAAGGCTGTCAAAGAGAAACAGTATGGTCATCTCATTGCCTCCCTATTTTCGCAAATTATTTATCAGCAGCAGATATCTGCCGATTCGGTAAGTAATACCATAGCAAGAATACAGACGAAAGCCACCCAACTGCGCAAGAGTGACCGCATAGCTTCTCTCATGTTTTATGTTGCAATGCGTGAGATGGAGAATAGTAACGGACTGAAAATTGACAGTCTGGGACTCTACAACGCCTACCGTGGCTTCGGAAAGAAAAACGAAGGCAAGAGTCTTGTTGCGGAATTGCTTGCCGACAAGACCATAGCCGCACAACTAACTCGTAATGATGCCGTCAAGGATTTCACGCCTTTAGTGTTGCAGCGCGAAGGAAGCAGATACTTCAATCACGACCTTATCAGTCTGATTGCTTCCACTTTAAATGATTACGAGCCACTCATCGACTATTATCTACAGTCTGGCAATCGCAAAGCAGCCTGCATTGCCTCTGCAAGAATGCTCGGTAATTCCATCGATGGTTATCGTAGCGACAAGGCTCTTGTGGCTCGCGCAGACTCTCTTATCGCCCTTTTTGCCGACTTGCAAGAGTGTGGCGCTCTCGCAATAAAGAAGTATGACTTGATGGTTTCCGCTGATTTCTCTGCCGAAGAAAAGGTGAAATGGACTGACGAGGCATTATCTAAATGGGCTAAATGGCAGGAAATAGACTATCTTCACAATGAGAGAAATTTCCTCACAGTACCTGAAGTGCGATTCACATTGCCGGCAGAGACCTTCCGTCCTGCACAGAATGTGATGGTTGACCTCTTTAAGGTGAGGAATATCTCCAAGGCTCAGTTTGCCATTACTCCTGTCAGAAACTGTCCGAAGAGCGTACTTGAGACGGTTTCCCGCACCAGGAAGTATGCTTCCATCAAGTCTTACCTCGTCAATTCGCAGGCACGCAAGGTGGAGAAAGACTTTGGAAAGCATCAGGAATATGAGGTGTTCAAGGACTCTGTCTGCCTCGGCAGCCTGCCACTTGGCACGTATTATGTCTCCATGACTTGCGACGGAAAGAAGTATAATTATACGGATTTCCTACTCTTTGTCACGGATTTGAAGGTCATCAGCCTCCCTCTCTCTGCCAAGGAGATGCGCTATGTGGTGGTCAGTGCTACGACAGGAAAACCGGTTCCTGCCGCAAAGCTATATGTAAAGACTTCCAAGAACGACAAGGAAGCCGTCTATACCACCGACTCCAAGGGCGAGTGCGTGCTGGGAAAAGGCAGTTTTAATTGCTATGTTTCAGCCACGAAGGACGATGATAAGGCACTTCTAAGTGCTTCTATATATAATAATTTCAATAGCATTTACCGTAATAATGGTAGCGTTATCCGTCATACTATCTTCACCGACCGTGGTATCTATCGCCCAGGACAGACTGTTCACGTCTCATTGCTTGCCTATAATGTGACAAAAGGCATTGAGACAGCTGTCGAGGCAGGTGAGAATGTCAAAGTGGGTCTCTACGATGCTAATTACAATAACATCGGTGAAGCCACCGTGATGACCAATGAATACGGCGTAGCTGCAACCGAATTTACCCTTCCGGAGAAGACTCTCAGCGGACTTTTCCACATCCGCACGGCAAGCGGATCGGAGAGTTTTCGCGTGGAAGAGTATGTCCGCCCTACGTTTGAGGTGAGCATCCCACGCCCGAAAATCAATTACCGTCAGGGAGATACCATCACTGTCAAGGGTACGGCAAAGGCATATAGCGGTGCGCCTCTGGGCAATGCGAGGGTGGTATATAATGTAAAGAGACAGCAATCATGGTGGTGGAGAATGACGGGAGAAGGCAATAACGTGCTCCTCTCCGACACTGTGACCACGGATATGCAGGGCAATTTCGAGATAAGAATGCCGATGCTGATGCCAGAAGACAATGCTTCTGACGAGGCTAAGCAAGCAGGTCGCTGGTGGATTTGTCCGCCAAGATTCTATGACATCGTGGCTGAAGCCACAGTGACAGACATTGCCGGCGAGTCACATTCAGCCTCATTGTCCCTCCCTATCAGCAATCGTGAGTCTATCCTCACCTCCAATCTCAAGGAGATGATGCTTCGTGATTCTGTCAATACCGTCACTTTCACTCGCCGTAATCAGGCAGGAACGGAGATAGAAGGAATCGTCTCCGTCGCTGTTGACGGCAGAAAAATCAGTGACGTTGAGGTAGGCAAGGCATTTACTCTGCCTCGCAACCTCGCTTCTGGCGTGCATTCCTTGCTCGCTATCTGTGAGAAGGACACCATAAAGCAGTCGTTTGTCATCTTCAGCATGGACGATAAGCGTCCTGTAATCAGCACTCCCGACTGGTATTATCTCTCCTCTAACAGGTTCTCTTCGGAGAAAGGAAAACCAGTCTATGTGCAGTTTGGCTCCTCAAAGCACGACTCTTACGCCTATTACGCACTCTTCTCTGGTGATAAAGTCCTGGAGTCTGGTGCCGTGAAGATTGATTCTTCGCTCGTGACACGTCAGTTTGAGTATAAGGCAGAGTATGGTGACGGCGTCTGTCTTTCCCTCGCTTGGGTGAGAGATGGTGTGCTCTATGAGCATTCTGCCACTATCACTAAGCCACTTGCTGATAAGTCTCTCAGCATGAAATGGACCACTTTCCGCAATCGACTACAACCAGGACAGCGCGAAACGTGGACTCTCAGCGTGACAGACTCTGAAGGAAAACCTGCTAATGCCAACGTGATGGCTACGCTTTATGACAAGTCTCTGGAGGCAATAACGCCGTTCTCATGGCATTTCTCCGACCCTCGTCACATCCATGTAGCATCACAATCATGGCAGACTGCATTTAGATTCTACCCTAATAATTTCCATGGCTATGCCACATATAAGCACAGGGATTACACCTCTCTTGCTTTCGATGCGCTTGACAGAAAATACCTTTCGTTCGGCTATATCTACTGTATAGAAGAGGTGAGCAGACCTTTAATGCGATCTTCTGCAAAGCAATCTGTCGGTTTCAGCAATATGGGAATGGCGTTAAAGGCTAAGGAAGAAATGGCGGTTCCTATAATTGAACTTCATTCTGAGGTTGTAGCAGAAGATGTGGCAGAAGCATCAGAAGAACAAACAGGTAAGGATGTGGCTCTCAGAGAAAAACTGGGAGAAACCGCTTTCTTCCTTTCTGACGTCAGAACGAATGCTGATGGCGTGGCAACGCTCAGTTTCACATTGCCTGAAAGCGTGACCACATGGCGCTTCCTCGCCTTTGCCAACGATAAGGATATGCGCTTTGGCATGATGAAAGATGAGGTGGTGGCTCAGAAGCAACTGATGATTCAGCCACGAATGCCTCGCTTCCTCCGCGAAGGCGACAAGTGTTCGGTCCCTGCTTCCATCGCTAATCTCACAGAGAAAGTGCTCGATGTCAAGGTAAGACTTATGCTTCTCGACGCTGAGACTGGCGAGTCTGTCGCTATATATAATAATAAGGTGGAAGTGAAGCCTGGCGAATCGTCTGCCGTCAACTTTGACATAGACTCCAATGGGCTTGAAGGAAAGATGCTCGTGGCAAAGTGGATTGCCGATGCTGGCACCTTCTCTGACGGCGAACAGCATTATCTTCCTGTCCTTTCGGCTAAGGAATTGATGCTCGATACCCGCACTTTCGTGCTCCAGTCTCCTGGCGAAAAGGAGGTGGACATCAAGTCAATGCTCCCTCTTAACGCAGAGAAAGCACGCCTTTCAGTGGAATATACCGACGCTCCAGAGTGGCTTCTCATTCAGTCTCTGCCTCAGATAGCATATGCTTCTGATGATAATGCCATCTCTCTCGTGGCTTCATATTATGCCAATACGCTTGCTTCGCATATAGCAAAGTCAAATCCTGATATTGCGAAAGCGGTGAGAGATTGGACTCAGGACTATTCTTCCCTTGAGTCGCCACTCGACAAAAATGAGGAATTGCGCCATACCATACTCGCGGAAACGCCGTGGGTGGTGAATGCTGACAGCGAGACGGCGCAGCGAAAAATGCTCTATCGCCTTTTTGATGCTTCGCTTCTTGCCTCTCGTCAGGCTTTTGCTTTGCAGCATCTCAAGGCTTTGCAGCTCGCTGACGGCGGTTTCTCCTGGTGGAAAGGTATGGAGTCAAGCCGCTATATGACCGTTGCTGTGACGCAGACGCTGCTCCGTCTTCAGGCTATGGTGGGCGAAGGCAATGCTTATGACGGCATTATCACCAATGCTTTCCGCTATCTCGACAAGGAAATAGCTAAGGACGTGAAATATATGAAGGAGGCTAAAAGGAAGAAAAATGAGCCTTGGCTCTCTTCTTTCGACCTCGATTATCTCTATTGCCGCGCTCTCTATAATGGCAAGATGAGTGCTTCCGTCAAGGCGGATATAGATTTTATGATGGCTTATATCGTCAAGAATACTCGCTATCTCGATATGCAGTCGAAGGCAGGAGCGGCGATTATTCTCTCTCGTTTCGGTAATAAGAAGGCGGCTGACGAATATCTCCAGAGCATCATAGAGCACACTGTGTATAAGGAAGATATGGGAAGATACTTCGATTCCTATCGAGCAGCCTACTCATGGGCTGACTATCGCATCCCTACTCAGACCTCCGTAATCGAAGCTATCAAGGCTTTGAGACCTGAACAGCGCCAGACCATCTCCGAGATGCAGCGCTGGTTGCTGCAGAGTAAGCGCACTCAGGCGTGGGACACTCCTGTCAATGCCATCAATGCCATTTACGCTTTCCTCGGTCCTGACTTCGCTCTGCGCCACGGAATGCAGGCTGAGATAACCCTCGGAACCGAGACATTGAAGCCTGACACCTATGCTTCAGCCCTCGGATATGAGAAGGTCTCCACGCCATTGGATAATCATTCCGCTTTCTCCTCACTATCTTCTGCAGTCGCTCCTTCGCTGAAGATTGAGAAAAAGAGTGATGGAGAGTCATGGGCGAATGTATATCTGCAGTATGTAGTGCCTGCATCAGACGCTAAAGATGCCGCTAATGGTATCTCTATCCGTCGTGAACTCTCATCCAAAGCGCTGAAAGTGGGCGATAAAGTCACAGTCACCATCACCATCACTGCTGACCGCGACTATGACTTCGTCACCGTTACGGATCATCGTCCTGCCTGTCTGGAACCTGTAAATCAGCTTTCTGGATACAGAAATGGATGTTATCAGGTGATGCGCGATTCGCAGTCGCAGTATCATTTCAGTAAAATGGCTAAGGGAAAGCACGTTATCACGACAGAGTATTACGTCTCTCGTGCTGGCGATTTCACTGCTGGCACTGCCACTGTGCAATGCGCTTACGCCCCTGAGTTTGCCGGACGCACAGCCGGAAAGACCATTTCGTCTCGCAAATAAGCCGTTCTTCATTTAGGAGTCCGCCCCTGTGTCCGCCGCGTTACCGGCGGATATTAGCAAGAATAAGAAAAAGCCCCCAAAGGCGTCAGCCATTCTTCATTCTTCATTCTACATTCTTCATTTTGAAGCAGCCCCTGTGTCCGCCGCGTTACCGGCGGATATCAACCAAAAACCAACAACCAAAAACCCAACACCACCCAAAGAACATGAATAAAAGACTAACAATATTATCCATAGCTTTAGCCCCCCTGATGGCATTGGCACAAAGCTTTCAGGCGAATAATGCCGAGGTAGATCTCGGACAAGTCAAATGGAAAGTGCCAGCTACAGCCTCTTTCACTATAAAAAATACCGGGGTAAACCCTCTTAAGGTAACGAAAGTGGATGGCGGAAGCGGCTGTACTAACGTGGCATTTCCTACCCAAAGCATCCAGCCAGGACAGAGAGCTGTGGTCAAAGTAACCTATAATTCCCAGATTCTCGGACACTTTGCACGCACCGTATGCGTCTATAATGAAGAAGAAAAGCAGCCTCTCGAACTCGTGTTCCGCTGTCATGTGGTGACGGAAGTGGAGAATTTCTCCGGCGATTACCCTAATAAAATCGGCGGATTGCTCACGGATATCGACGCTCTGGAGTTTGATGATGTCAATAAAGGTGACGTAGTAGCCCAGGATATCCACATCTTCAACCCTACAGGGCAGAATGTTTCCCCATTCGTCATGCACCTTCCGCCTTTCCTTCGTGCAGAGATGATGCCTAAGACTCTCGGTCCGAAGCAATCAGGAGTGCTTCGTCTTACCCTTCATTCTAAGTATTTGCGTCTCCCCGGACTCAATCAGGCAAACATATACCTTGCTAAAAACGTCGGCGAACAGGTGTCAGAGGACAAGGAAATCGAAGTCTCTGCCGTTCTCCTGCCAGAGCGTCCTACTGATGATGCTTTTGCTTTGCTCAATGCACCTAAGATGATGCTCTCTGCCGACGTGGTGGATATGACGAATTTCGGAAAGAAAGAAAAGCTGAAACGCACCATAATAGTGAGCAATAAGGGCAAATCAGTGCTCGATATCAGCACTTTGCAGTTGTTCACCCGTGGCATTGACGTCATACTTCCAAAGCGTCAGTTGCGTCCGGGCGAATCCACAAAGATGAAAATCACGGGACATGCCGACATACTGAAGAAGGTGCGCCGACGTCCTCGTATCCTTATGATAACTAATGATCCTACAAAACAAAAAGTAATAATAGAAATAAAGAAATAATGGAACATCCTGAAAACAGCGCAGAGTTTGCGGGACTAACCGTCAATAGCGGTGTCGCACAACCTTCAATAATCAATCCTTACCTCAAGCGAGGTCGCTATCATAAGCGTGAATACACAGTCGATGAGATGGTAGATGGCATCCTTCGAGGTGATGTTACTATCCTTTCCAAGGCTGTTACCCTCGTGGAAAGCGTCAATCCCGAGCATCAGCAGAAGGCTCAGGAGGTCATAGAGAAGTGTCTCCCTTACAGTGGCAAGTCTGTCAGAATAGGCATTAGCGGCGTGCCAGGCGCGGGAAAGAGTACTTCCATCGACCTCTTCGGCACTCATGTGCTCGATACTTACGGTGGAAAACTTGCCGTTCTCGCCATCGATCCTTCTTCTGAAAGGAGCAAGGGAAGTATTCTTGGCGACAAGACTCGTATGGAGAAACTGTCCGTTCGTCCTGAAGCATTCATCCGTCCTTCACCATCTGCCGGCTCTCTTGGTGGCGTTGCACGCAAGACCCGCGAGACTGTCATCCTCTGTGAAGCTGCTGGATATGATAAGATTTTCATCGAAACAGTAGGCGTAGGACAGAGTGAGACGGCTTGCCACTCTATGGTCGATTTCTTCCTGCTGATACAAGTGGCAGGAACTGGCGATGAATTGCAGGGCATTAAGCGTGGTATCATGGAGATAGCTGACGGCATTGTGGTCAATAAATGTGATGGAGACAACGTCGATCGCTGTCACATGGCGGCTACAAACTTCCGCAATGCGCTCCATTTCTTCCCGGCTTCCGAGAGTGGATGGATGCCTAAAGTGCTGTGCTATTCTGGCTTCTACGGCTACGGAGTGAAGGAAGTATGGGATATGATATTCGAGTATATCAATTTCGTCAAAGACAATAACTACTTCTATCTGCGCCGTCAGGAGCAAAACAAGTACTGGATGTACGAGACTATCGATGCTAAACTGCGTAGCAACTTCTATAATAATCCTCGTATTGCTTCGCTCCTGGAAGAAGCTGAAAACAGTATTCAGAATGGAGAGAAGACCAGTTTCATGGCGGCACACGCCCTGTTGGAAGATTATTTCAATAATATAAACGAAAAATAGATAAGTAGGTAATCGGAATTTTTTTTGACGTATTAAATGAAAATAGAAATAGATGAGGGTTCTGGTTTCTGCTTTGGAGTCACTACGGCGATAAAAAAGGCGGAAGAAGAACTGGCTACCGGCTCCGAACTATATTGCCTTGGCGATATAGTGCACAATGGAATGGAGTGTGAACGCCTGCATAATATGGGGCTGAAGACCATCAATCATGATGAGTTTGCTACGCTTCATGACAAGAAAGTCTTGCTGAGAGCACACGGTGAGCCACCTTCTACCTATCTGGAAGCTCAGTCAAATGGCATCGAAATCATTGATGCCACTTGCCCTGTCGTGCTCCAGCTCCAGCGAAGGATAAAGAGACAGTATGACGCTAACCCGGAAGCGCAAATCGTTATCTTCGGAAAAAATGGTCATGCCGAAGTGCTCGGGCTTGTAGGGCAGACAGATCAGAAGGCTATAGTCATCGAACATGCTGACGAGGTGTGCCGTCTCGATTTCTCGCGAGATATCTATCTCTATTCGCAGACCACCAAGTCGCTTGATGAATTTCATGCCATCATCGACTATATTCAGGCACATATCTCTCCCGAAGCGACGTTCAAGAGCTTTGACACCATTTGCCGACAGGTGGCAAACCGTATGCCAAACATCTGCAGTTTTGCCACAAAGCACGATTTGATTCTCTTTGTCTCTGGCAGAAAGAGCAGCAATGGCAAGGTGCTCTTCAATGCTTGCAAAGCCAAGAATCCGCACACCTACCTCATTGAGGGACCAGAAGAGATAGATTCTGCATGGCTTTCAGGTGCTGAAAGCATAGGTATCTGCGGCGCAACAAGCACGCCTAAATGGCTAATGGAGAAGGTAGCAACCGCCCTGACACCTTACGATAATAAGGAATAGCAAAACAGGTAATAGGTAATAAGTAATAGGTAATAGGAGATTACCCTTTTCTCTTGAGATGCACTACAAGGAAAGAACCGCAAGTAGTAATACTATTCTCCTATTCCCCATTCCCTATTCCCTATTCCCTAAGTATGATTTCGCGTTACCGGCGGATATACATATACAATAAAAGCAACAACAAAATGAAGAAAATAACAATAGCAATCGACGGCCATTCATCATGCGGAAAGAGCACAATGGCAAAGGAATTAGCACGCCAGTTAGGTTATGTCTATGTAGATACAGGAGCAATGTACCGCACGGTAACGCTCTTTGCCATGCGTCATAATCTCTTCCTTGCCGATGGCGAAGTAGATACAGACGCTCTGCGCAAGTGTATGCCAGAGATAGAAGTAAGTTTCAGATTTAATGAAGAGACAGGTCGCCCTGATGCATACCTCAATGGAGAATGCGTAGAGAAAGTGATTCGCAGCATTGAGGTAAGCAATCACGTCAGCAAAGTGGCGGCAATACCGTTCGTTCGTGAAGCAATGGTAGATCAGCAACGCCGTATGGGTGCTGAGAAAGGCATAGTGATGGACGGCAGAGACATTGGCACCACCGTATTCCCTGATGCCGAACTCAAGATATTTGTCACTGCTTCATCGCAAGTAAGAGCGCAGCGTCGCTATGATGAACTCAAGGAGAAGGGTATGCCAGCCGACTTTGACGAGATACTGAAGAATGTGGAAGAGCGCGATTACATCGACTCTCATCGTGAAGTATCTCCACTTCGTCAGGCTCCTGACGCCCTCCTGCTGGACAATAGCAACATGACCATCCCTGAGCAGAACGCATGGCTCATGGATAAAGTAAAAGCATTGTTAGCCGAGTAACCAGTTCCTCAAGCTTTTATCCTCAAAAGTCCGCCCCTGTGTCCGCCGCGTTACCGGCGGATAATACAAGCAAATACAAGAAAGCAATGCAGAAAAAACATTCAAAGCCAGACTAATGACGCTGATAGTAACACTCTGCGTCCTTGCCACAGCAGCAGTATTGCGCGATGGAAAGCTGTTCGGAATCGACCTTTCCAGTGCCGACACTGCCCAGCTGACAGCGGAATCAAGCAATGACACCCTCTCCATCCAGCCTGATGGTGCCGTCATTATCTCCACAAAAATGATAGCAAAAGATGTTCAAGGCTACGCCGGACCTGTTCCGCTGAGCCTCTATATCAGTAAGGCTGGCGTGGTGGATAGCATCGTTCCTCAACCCAATGCCGAGACGCCAAGCTTCTTCGACCGCGCGACGTCTATCCTTTCCCTATGGCAAGGCAAGACCGTCGATGAGGCTATGACGACAGAAGTGGATGCCGTCTCCGGTGCCACGTTCTCTTCAAAGGCGCTCATCGCCAATGTAGAGCGAGGACTTGCTGTAGCAAAACAGCATCAGCAGTCGGTCAAGGCAATGGCTCCCGTGGCAGAAAGCGGCGATTCTGCATCCTCAGCAGGCTGGACAGTGGGATGTATAGCTTCCGTGATAGTGGTGTTGCTCGGAGCAATCGTTCCGTTATACAGTCACAATCGCCGTTGGCATACCGTGCAACAGGTGCTCAATGTGGTGGTTCTCGGCTTATGGACCGGAACGTTTGTGTCCTTCACACTTCTCCTTCGCCTCTTCTCAGGAGGCATTAGCGTGGGCGTTATCGGCACACTTGCTGCTTCTTTGCTCGTAGTCGTTGTGGCATTGCTCTATCCATTGTTTGGCAAACCAGCACATTACTGCGCCCATCTCTGTCCTTTTGGTTCAGCGCAAGACCTTGCTGGCAAACTGACAAAGCGTAAACCAGTACTTCCGCATCATGTGGTCAAAGCATTGATTACATTCCGTCAGTTGCTTTGGGCTGTGCTGACAGCGTTGATGATGACCGGCATATGGACAGCATGGATGGACTATGAACTCTTCACGGCGTTCATCTATTCCTCTGCATCCATCTGGGTGATAGCGTTGGCAGTGTTTTTTCTCATCCTGTCGGTATGGGTTCCGCGCCCTTATTGCCGCTTTGTGTGTCCAACTGGAAGTCTAATCAAAATGTAATACTATTATGCAAAACAAATCCCTCATCCTCAATGTGGTGCTCGCGATAGTGGCATTGGTGCTCGGTGTGCGCCTTGCTACGGGCACGAAACCTGTGGAAAAGACAGAAAGTCCGGAGAAAGCGGTGCTCGAAACCATCGCAACTCGCACCAGCATCCGCGCCTATGAAGCCCGTCCGGTGGAGAAAGAGAAGGTGGAAGAAATGCTCCGAGCTGCAATGGCGGCTCCTACAGCGATGAACAAGCAGCCTTGGCACTTCATCGTAGTGGATCAGCGTAGCGTCATCGACTCCCTTTCTGCTGCCAATCCTCGTGCTAAGATGCTCGAGACAGCACCGCTTGCGATAGTGGTCTGTGGCGATATGGACAAGGCGATAGAAGGTGGCGGCCGTGATTTCTGGATACAAGATGCCTCCGCAGCGACAGAAAACCTCCTCCTTGCAGCCCATGCTATGGGGTTAGGAGCCGTGTGGACAGGTGCATATCCCGTGGAAGAGCGTTGCAAATCCATCGCCCAGATACTGTCATTGCCCGATAATATTATCCCTCTCAGCATGATAGTGATAGGTTATCCAGCAGAGCATCCACAGCCAAAGGACAAATATAAGGTGGAGAATATCTCATATAATGCCTTCGGAAAGCGATAGTTTGGTTGGTTAGTTGTTTAGTTGTTTTGTTATTTGGTTGTTTGGTTGTTTAGTTGTTTTGTTGTTTAGTAGGGTGTCCAGTTCCATGTTCTAGTTTTTGATTACGTTTTAGCAACTTAAAGTATTAAGAATCAATAAACTAAGTGCAAAATGCAAGGCAATTTTTGCTATCAAAAAAACTGATGTAGATTCGCACAAGATTATAGTTTACTTAGTGAATGATTATCAATGGCTTAGATGGTTATTATACTGTTTTTGATACTAAAAATAGGAACACAGAACTGGACACCCTAGTTGTTTAGTTGTTTTGTTGTTTGTCAAGTCATTCTACAAAACCACTAAACTACAAAGCCACTAAACAACTTTTTTTCTACAAACTACACAAAAAAATGTAACGCTTTCTCCCTTTTTCCCGTTAATATAGATGTAAGCGCTTAGAAACAGAATATCAACAACCCAAAACAAATCAAGACAATGAAAAGAATAATGACCCTCCTTCTCATCATGGCAGCCACCATGCAGATGGCTTCGGCAAAGTCATTGGGAAAGCTGATAGAAGACTACCGCTATCAGAAGAATGCGGAATACTTCCACGTCACGCCGCTATTGATGAAGATGGCACGGACTGCGATGGGACACGATGCCCGATCCGATGAAGAATGCAGGCTGGTCCGAAAGATAAAGAGCATCCGGACGCTCGACCTTGAGGAATGTAGCGCAGATGTGAAACACAGGTTTTCCACCGATGTGCAGAAACTCGAAATGAACGATTACGAACCGCTTGTCACAAGCCGTGACGATGGCGAGACCGTAAAGATAATGATGAAAACCAAAGGCGACGTGATCAGAGAGCTCGTCATCATCTGTTCCGACAGCAATGACTGCGCTTTGGTATGGCTCAACTGCAAAGTGAAAAAGGATGAAATACAGTCGCTTGTCGATATGCAGACCAAGCAGAGAAAAAAACATTCCAAGGAAAAGAAGTCAATGAAACTGACATATTCCACCACTCCAAACGTTAAAGACAATGGATGCGTCACAGTTTAAGGCACTGTTTCTCCCACACAGTGACCTGCTCTACCGTACAGCCTTGAGGCTGACAGCCACAGTGCAGTCTGCGGAAGACCTCGTGCAGGACACCTACCTACGCCTCTGGCTTCGGCGTGAAGACCTGCCACAGCCACTCAATCCCGCCGCTTATTCCCTTACGGTGATGAGGCACATCTTCTATGACCGTATGCGCGAACAGCATGCCAGGGAGATAGACAAACCGTCGGAGAACTTTGTCCTGACCTCGGATGTCGATGTTGATAGCCAGATAGCCAATGCGGACATGGCAGATATACTGAGGCATCTCATATCAAAGTTGCCCGTCAGACAGCGACAGCTGATGACCATGAAAGATGTGGAAGGGCTTGATTCCAGCCAGATAAGCGAGCTGACAGGAATGTCGCTGGTGAATATACGTACCCAACTGTGCAGGGCGAGGACCACGGTGAGACAGCAATTCAATCGTATAATCAATAAAGACAAAGATAAAGATGGACGTAAATGAAATCAAAACCTTGGTGGACAAGTACTTTGAAGGCATAGCCACGACAGCGGAAGAGCGTAGGCTGAAGGACTATTTCATGGGGGATGACGTCGATGCCTCGCTGAAGGCAGACCGTGAATTCTTCCTTGTGGCAGTTCAGACAAGCCGGTTTCCCGAGACCGATGCGGCAGAAGCTCAGGCCAGGGAGCAGAGACTCTCGCGCCAGATAGATGCCTGGAACAGGGTGGAAAAATCATCTTCACGCGCCACGCGCCGCTTCGACCTTCGCTGGATGGGCGGTATAGCCGCTTCGATACTGGTGATTCTCTCATTGGGCGTGTTCATCTCCGAGCGTCAGGACCGTCAGGAAATGACAATGGAGGATACCTATTCCGATCCACGTGATGCAGCGGCTGAGACCCAGCGAGCCCTCACCAAATTTTCCATTGCCCTCAACAAGGGACTTGGCAAACTGGAAAAGAAGTCGGATGCTCCCTCGTGGAGAGACTGAGCGAAACAGATTCGAGTTATTCGTGTTCAGAAAAAACACTAAGCGGTGAAAGGGAACACGAATCCAACGAATCGACCGAATAAGCAAGATCTGTCTGTAAGACAGTACCGAGCGAAGCGAGAGTAACCCGGGACGAAGTCTCGGGATTACAAAACAAGGGAAATGGCTGTCTGGAAGACAGTACCAGACATCCGTTCAATCCGTTTCATCAGTGTTCAAAAAAGCTCATAAGCAGTGAAAGCAAGGCGTTATCTTCGAGACAAACCACAATACGACAAAATCACAAGACCACAAAATCCAACAAGACAACATGAAAAAGTTTTTAGCAATCCTATTCGTTGCGCTCCTCTCATGCACGGTCATGTCAGCGCAGAGCGCCCTTTTCAAGAAATATGAGAATGTGAAAGGCGTCTCCACAGTATATATCTCAAAGTCCCTTCTCGGACTGGTGCCGAAATTGGAAGCAGGCGACATGGACATCAGCGCGATGGCCAGCAAGCTCGACCATGTGCAAGTGCTCACCTGCGAGCGTCCTTCCCTCATCAAGGAGATAAAGACTACAGCCATGGAAATTCTCTCCAAGGGCGGTTACAATAATCTCATGACCGTGCGTGACGGTGACGAGCTGACAATTATCTATGGTAAGCAGCTCGGCAAGGGCAAGAACGAGTTTGTCCTTCTGGAGGTGGAAAAGAATGAAATCACCGTGGTGAACATCTCTGGAAACATCTCCCTTGAGGATATAAAGAGAATCGCAGACGACTGATTCGCTGGTGAGCTGTTTAGTTGTTTGTCATGTTAATACATTCAACAAAATCATTAAACCCAAATCGGTCATTAGGAAACAACACCAAAACAAAAAGTTTTGAACTTTGTGGTCTAATGACCGATTTGGGTTTATTAGTTTGGCTTTATCTTTTCCGTTTCGTCTGTTCTCCAAGATGTTTTTATCGAATCGGACCAAAATCCCGTTAAATATACACAAAATCGGCTCAAACAAGCCCGATTATTGGCCAAAAATGAGTAAATTTGAGCCGATTAATAAATAAAGAATATGACAATAGATATAGAAATATTACAGTTTTTACATTATCATCCCTTGGCAAATAGGACAGAGATTATGGCGGGGCTTACGAAAGCTCCCAGTGATAGTACAATGAAAAGGTTACTTTCTGCCGCTGTTAAGGAGGGAAATATTGAGAAGGCTGGACGTGGTCCTGCTACGAAGTACAAACTTACTCCACAGGCTCACGTAACAATGCCTTTGGATTTAGCAACTTATTTTGATAAAGATATTGATGAGCGCGAAGTTCAAGAATCTTTCAACTTTGATTTGATTCGTGATGTTCTGCCTAAGGTGGAGATTTTCACAAAAGAAGAACTTGAAGTGTTGAATGCAGCACAAATGGAGTTTGAAAAAAATACTGAAGGTATGACAGAATTGGAATATCGTAAGGAAATGGAACGTCTTGGAGTTGATTTGTCCTGGAAATCCTCACAGATAGAAGGCAATACCTATTCTCTTTTAGAAACTGAGCGATTGCTAAAAGATAAGCAGACGGCTTCCGGGAAGACAAAAGAAGAAGCTATCATGTTGCTTAACCATAAGGATGCACTTGATTTTGTGCTTGACGTACCAGATTATTTGAAAGAACTGTCTGTGCACCGAATAGAGAATATTCATTCTATCCTGACAAAGGAGTTGGAAGTTGATAGAAATATCCGTCATCGTCGTGTTGGTATCACGGGAACCAATTATCGCCCTCTTGATAATGAATTCCAGATTCGTGAGGCTTTGGAAGATACTTGTACATTGGTGAATGGAAAAGATAATGTTTTTGAGAAAGCACTCTTGACATTAGTGCTATTATCGTATATTCAAGCCTTTGTGGATGGAAACAAGCGGACTGCAAGAATCACAAGCAATGCTGTCTTAATAGCAAATGGCTATTGCCCGATTTCTTTCCGAACCGTTGACTCCATCGACTATAAGAAGGCTATGCTCATGTTTTATGAACAGAATAACATCGCTGCTTTCAAGAAAATCTTTATCGAGCAGTTCTTGTTTGCTGTGAAGACGTATTTTTAAAGGAAATAGGTATTTATAAAAAAATAACGGTTCGATTTTATTATTCATATTCAGATAAACAAAGTTAAATACCTGTATAATTGAATATAAATTGCTAACTCTACAATCGTTAAAACATTAAATATGAGTTAGAAATTTGGAAGAAATGGGCCACCTACAAAAACGTGTGGATGTAATATACTAAATTCAGTTATCTTCCGTTCTTTTAAAAAATGTGACTAACAAGTTCCATTCAGAAGGTAAAGACGGCTCCTTCTATCATGAAGTTGAGTCCTACAGTAGTAAATAGTGGTTCAACTATCAATGTGAACTTCAGTGATGGTAACGATAAGGGCTCTGACCTCGTAGTTGTATCAACCTTTGGTGCTGCAGTCCTGTCTTATCATGTGCCAGCCGGACAGTCTTCAACCCAAATTCAGGCGAACATCTCTGCCGGCATGTACTGCATCAGCAGACTCCAGAAGAACAAGGCTGCCGAGACAAAGAAGATTATTGTAAAATAGCCTCATGAGTACAGAGATCAAAAACGAAGAGGTTGAGTGCATCTGTGGACATAACGATGACGACAAATGCCATTGCTGCGAATGCGAGCATCAAGAATGCTCTCACGAAGTGTACGAG
>URJQ01000048.1 GCA_900548195.1 uncultured Prevotella sp. | reverse complement strand
TTTGTTTTTCTCTATTGATATTTTACACTTCCCCACGGCAGTGGGGACTGAGGGGCTATTTATCGCTTGCGAAAGTTGAATTATGGATATTTATCCTACCTGACAGCCTGGCTTTACGTCCTTGCTTGTGGTGGTGACGCTGAGTGTTCCGTCGTAATTGACAGCGGAGAGAATCATGCCTTGGCTCTCTTCGCCCATCATCTTACGAGGAGCGAAATTGGCTACGAAGAGCACCTGCTTGCCTACAAGTTCCTGAGGGTCTTCATAGTAAGCGGCGATACCACTGAGAATGGTGCGTCCATCCTTTGTTCCATCGTCGATATGGAACTTGAGAAGCTTCTTTGACTTCTTCACTTTCTCACATGAAGTGACGAGACCTACACGGATGTCGAGCTTCTCGAAGGTGTCGAAATCCACATTCTCCTTGATTGGTTCCGGCTCATAGTTGGCAGCTTCGTTTGCCTTACGGGTGTCCTCAAGCTTCTTGAGCTGTGCATCGATGACGCTATCCTCAATCTTCTCGAAGAGGAGAGCAGGCTCAGCAAGCTGCTTTCCAGCAGAGAGAATATCCATAGAGCCGAGCTGATCCCACTCGAAAGAGTCGAGATTGAGCATCTCGCGCAGCTTCTTGCTGGAGAATGGGAGGAAAGGCTCGAATGCGATAGCGAGGTTTGCAGTGAGCTGGAGACAAACGAAGAGGATGGTCTCTACGCGCTTAGGGTCGGTCTTCCATACCTTCCAAGGCTCACACTCAGTGATATAACGGTTTCCGATGCGTGCAAGATTCATGGCTTCAGCCTGTGCTTCGCGGAATTTGAACTCGTCGAGCAGAGCTTCCACCTTCTCCTTTACGTCCTTGAATTCGGCAATAGCCTGATTATCCACATCCTGCAGTTCGCCACAAGCAGGCACTACGCCGTTGAAATACTTCTTGGTGAGCTGTAGAGCGCGGTTTACGAAGTTGCCATAGATAGCCACGAGCTCAGAGTTGTTGCGCTCCTGGAAGTCCTTCCACATGAAGTTATTGTCCTTAGTCTGCGGAGCATTGGCAGTGAGCACATAGCGCAGGACGTCCTGCTTGCCAGGCATATCCACGAGATATTCGTGAAGCCAAACAGCCCAGTTGCGTGAAGTGGAAATCTTATCGTTCTCCAGGTTGAGGAATTCATTTGCCGGCACATTGTCAGGCATGATATATCCACCGTGCGCCTTCATCATAACAGGGAAGATAAGGCAGTGGAACACGATATTATCCTTACCGATGAAGTGGATCAGACGTGTGTCTTCATCCTTCCACCACTGCTCCCAAGGTCCCCATTTCTCAGGATGTGCGTCGCAGAGTTCCTTGGTATTTGAGATATATCCGATAGGAGCATCAAACCATACATAGAGCACTTTTCCCTCAGCACCTTCCACCGGCACCGGGATTCCCCAGTCGAGGTCACGTGTCATAGCGCGTGGCTGGAGGTCCATGTCGAGCCATGACTTGCATTGTCCATAGACATTAGGTCGCCATTCCTTGTGATCACGGAGTATCCAGTCCTTGAGCCACTGCTGATAGTCACCGAGAGGGAGGTACCAGTTCTTAGTAGGCTTCTTGATAAGTCCGTGTCCAGGGTTGTTTTTGTTTGTAGGATTGATGAGCTCTTCAGGAGAAAGCGTAGCGCCACACTTCTCACACTGGTCTCCGTAAGCGCCTTCAGCACCACATCGAGGGCAAGTACCCACAATATTACGGTCAGTAAGGAATTCTCCCGTCACTTCGTCGCAATACTGCTCTTCGGTGATTTCCTCAAGCTTGCCGTCGTCATAGAGCTTGCGGAAGAAGTCAGATGCAAACTTATGGTGGATCTTGCTTGTGGTGCGAGAGTAGATATCAAATGATATTCCGAATTCTTCGAATGACTTTTTGATAAGGTTATGATAGCGGTCCACCACTTCCTGAACGGTGATACCCTCCTTTTTAGCACGTATAGTGACAGGCACTCCGTGCTCATCAGAGCCTCCGATGAATATGACATCCTTCTTCTTGAGTCTGAGATAGCGCACATAGATATCTGCTGGCACATAGACACCAGCGAGGTGACCGATGTGTACACCGCCGTTAGCGTATGGCAGTGCTGCGGTAACGGTTGTCCTTTTAAACTGTTTATTTTCCATTGGATATATATTGTTTTTATTTATTCTCTTTCTGATTTCTATTTCTTAGAGGAGCCATGAGGCGCACAACTTACGTATTTTGTCGAGATTTGAAGTCATAGCAGGACGCATTCTCGCCTGCGCCATATTGTAACGGCTCTGCATATTGATGAGCATCTCAGGATTGATGCCGAGCGCTGCCTCCATAATAAGGGCAATATCGCTCGTCACAGGCCGCTTGGCATTGAGTATCTCATTGAGCATTGTATATGAGATACCTACGAGGGAAGAGAATTGCTTCTGGGAAATTCTCCTCACTTCAAGTTCCTCTTTCAGCAGGTCTCCCGGGTGTGTGGGGAGTCTTTTTGTATTCTGTTCCATTTGTGGTGGTCTTATCCGTTAGCATTCCACAAGCGTTCAGTTGCGTTAGTCCAAAGAAAAAATATCAATAAACAAAAACAAAGAAATATATTTATCTGTTTTTTTCTATTGATATTTTCTTACTTCCCCAAGGTTATAGGGATAGTTCGGCTATCCTACTGCTTGCCTAAATATTCTGCAAAAATACAAAATAAAAACCACATCTTCACTAATTTAGTGAACAATCAAAATGTTACACCTCGTTTTTTAACTTTTATTTACACTGTATATATAAATAGGTGGCATAACGATTAGGATGTTTCTGGTGGAGCTGTGCGCCCTTTGATGCTTCGCGGATGATGGAGAAGGATCTCCTGACGGAGCGTGGACATATCTATATGGGTGTAGATTTCGGTGGTGGAGATGCTCTCATGACCGAGCATTGCCTGGATGACTCTGAGGTCGGCACCGCCTTCGAGGAGGGCGGTAGCGAAGCTATGGCGTAGGGTATGGGGCGATATTGTCTTCTGAATGCCAGCCAACTGCGCCTGATTCTTGATCATGATGAGGATCATGACACGGGTGAGATGCGCTCCGCGACGATTGAGAAAGACGTAATCCTCTTCGCCTTTCTTGATGTTTGTCATCATATTGCGGTCTAAGAACCATAGGTTCAGCTCCTTGATGGCGCGTGGCGAGATAGGCACGAGGCGCTCTTTCGACCCTTTTCCCATCACTCTGATATAGCCTTCGTCGAGGTATAAGCGCGAGAGAGTGAGGGTGATGAGTTCGGAAACGCGCAGTCCGCAGGAGAAGAGCACCTCTATTATCGCCTTGTTTCGCTGGCCTTCCCATTTCGATAGGTCAATGCTGTCTTCCAGCATATCGACCTCTGTGGTGGAGAGAACTTCTGGCAAGTGCTTCTTCTGTACGGGATTCTCCAGCAATTCAGATGGGTCGCTCTCCAGGAAACCATCGAGAACGAGGAACCGAAAGTATGACCTCACGCCGCTGAGGATGCGCGACTGCGACGCTGGAGCTATGCCGAGGTCGTAGAGCGTGGCAGCAAACTCCTCCAGATCACGTAGCTTTACGTCTTCCTCCTTTAGGTTTTTGTCCTTCAGGAATGACTGAAGCTTTGCCAAATCAAGCATATACGCCTCGAGCGTATTGGCAGATAAGCCACGCTCGAGGCGCAAATAGCGTTGATATGTCTTTACTTTTTCCATATTCCTAAGCAGTCACCTGACGGCGTCCGATGCGTGCTTCCACCACATTGATGACGTAATCGCCGAGCTTCTCGCATTCGCTGATGATGTCCATATACATGGTTCCCATAGCATAGGAGTACTTATGGTCATTGATATCGTTGAGATTCTGCTCCTTGAGCTGGTCGCGATAGTTGTTCATCTCGGTCTCGATATTGAAAGAATGATTGATATTAGTATTCTCTCTATATCCTACGAGCATGACACCCATCTGTGTCAGGGCCTGATCAGTGAGTGCAAACATCTGGTGGATGTGGTCTCTCTGCTGCTCAGAGAACTTATCTTTCGACTTATGATGACGGTTGATGGTGCGTGCTATGTTGTAGCAGCTGTCGCCGATACTCTCTATTTCAGATATTTCACGCATCATAGCGCGTATCTTAGCCTTTGTCTCGTCAGAGAGATGACGGTCGCTGACCTGGTCGAGATAAGCGGCAATCTCCACTTCCATGTTGTCGGAGATGGTCTCATATTTCTCAATTCGGGAGAAGAGTTTCACAAACTTTGTATCATCCTTCTCCTCAAGCAGTTCGCGAGAGAGGCGGAACATACGCTGAATACGACGGGCAAAATTATGGATTTCCTTCTGTGCCTCAAGGACAGAGAGCTCTGGAGTGTGCATCAGACCGCCGGAAATAAAGCGCAAGCGGAAGTCTTCTTCCTCCTCCACCTTGACCTTCTTAGGAGTGATGACGCGGCAGACGATAGCCTCTATCTGAGGGATAAACCAGATAAGGATTGCGGTATTGATGACGTTGAACGTGGTATGGAAAGTTGCAAGGACAAACGGCAACTTGGCAACGTCGGCTGGTGTGGCGCCAGTAGTAGGATAACCCACTATGCCACAGATGAAATCAATGAAGAAACGGAAGATGCAAAGCACCCATATCACGCCGAAGATATTGAAGAACATGTGTGCAAAAGCGGCGCGGCGTGCTTGCGTATTGGCTGTAAGGGCTGCCACATTTGACGTTACGGTGGTGCCGATATTCTCTCCCATCACAAGTGCGATACCGAGATAGATAGGCAATACTCCAGTAGAGCAGAGCGTCATGGTGATAGCCATCACGGCTGCTGAAGACTGTACGCATACCGTCATGATGCCTCCGATGATGAGGAAGATGAGATATGAGAGGTAATTATCCTCGAAAGTGGCAAAGAAGTGCATCACGGCAGGGATGCTTTCGAGGTGCATATCCGTGCCTGCTGCCTTCAGAGTGCCAAGACCGAGCAGGAGGAAACTGACGCCAAAGAGGAAGTCGCCGATGATTCTTTTGTTCTTGGAGTAAATGAGGATGATACCAACGCAGAAGGCTGGCCATACGAAATCCGTGATATTGAATGAAAATCCCGCTGACATAATCCACGCCGTAAAGGTCGTTCCGATGTTAGCGCCCATGATAATGGATATAGCCTGGGCGAGAGTAAGGAGGCCAGCATTGACGAATGACACGGTCATCACGGTGGTGGCGGTGGAAGACTGCACTGCTGCAGTGACGAAAGCGCCCGTCAGCATGCCAGTGAAACGGTTTGTGGTCATCGCCTGGAGCACGTGACGCAGTTGTGAGCCTGCCATCTTCTGAAGACTCTCGCTCATGGATTTCATACCAAACATCAGCAAAGCCAATGAACCTATGAGCTTTAAAATAAGTAAAATCGACATCTTTTATGCTTTTTTTTGTAAATATACTATGTCAGAAAACAGAATTTTTATACCTTTGCAACAAGAGTATATTGTTTCACTATAAACCTTTACGATTATGAAAACAATACAAATCCGTTGCAAAAATAATAAAAAAACTCTAAATGTAGAAATTGGAAGCACACTTTCTGAGATTTTTTTGCAAGAAAACGTGAATTTGCCATATCCACCTGTATGTGCGAAGGTCAATAACAAGACTGAGGGACTGAATTTCAGACTCTATCATGCTAAGAACGTGGAGTATATGGACATCACTTCTTCTACCGGAATGAGAGTATATACCCGCTCGCTTTTCTTCGTACTTTGCAAGGCCATCAACGACCTATTTCCTGAGGGTCGTGTCAACATCGACATCCCTGTCAGCAACGGATATTATTGCGATCTCAAAATCGGACGTAAGGTAACGCCGGAAGATGCCGCCGCTCTGCGCAAAAGAATGCAGGAAATCATCGATGCAAAGAAGCCGATAGTGCGCCATGAATGCCCTACGGAAGAAGCGATAGAGATGTTCAGAAAGCTCGGACATCAGTCGAAAGTAGATCTCCTGAGCACCACCGGAAGATTCTATACAGCATACTACAGCATCGACGATTACGTGGATTATTACTACGGTTCGATGCTTATCAACACGTCACAGCTCACGCTCTTCGGACTTGAACCTTACTATGACGGTCTCCTGCTGCGCATTCCTTCACAGTCAGACCCTACAAAGCTGGGCGAGATGATACGCCAGGACAAGATGTTTGAGATATTCCGAGAGCACCATCAGTGGCAGAATATCCTCGGAATAGGCACCGTGGGAATGCTCAACAAGGCTATTGCTGAAGGACACTCTGCTGACCTCATCAATCTCTCCGAGGCGCTGCAGGAGAAGAAAATCAGTAAGATAGCAGATGAGATAACGGCTCGCAAGACCGTGAAACTCGTGCTTATTGCCGGCCCTTCTTCCTCTGGCAAGACCACAACGTGCAAACGCCTCAGCATCCAACTGCTCACTAATGGCATCAAGCCTATAAATATCTCGCTCGATGATTACTTCGTCGATCGTGACAAGACGCCGCGCGACGAGACTGGCGACTATGATTATGAGTCGCTATATGCCCTCAATCTCGACCTTTTCAATAAGCAACTGAAGGCTCTTTTCGCTGGAGAAGAGGTGGAATTGCCACGCTATAACTTCGAGACCGGCAAGAGCGAGAAGAGCGGAAACATACTGAAGATGGAGCCAAACAATGTCCTTGTCATCGAGGGAATACACGCTCTCAATCCGGAATTTACCGCTGCTCTGCCGCCGGAGAAGGTTTTCCGCGTATATGCTTCTGCGCTTACCACCATCCTTCTCGATACTCACAACTACATCCCTACGACAGACAACCGCCTCCTTCGCCGCATCATACGCGACTATAAGTATCGTGGATGCTCGGCAGAGGATACCATACGTCGCTGGCCATCAGTCAGAAGGGGTGAGAACAAGTGGATTTTCCCTTATCAGGAGAATGCAGATGCCATGTTCAATTCTGCCATGCTCTTCGAGCTTGCCGTGATAAAGACACAGGCAGAACCATTGCTGGAGCAGGTGCCGGAGTGCAGTGACCAGTTTAATGAGGCATATCGCTTGCGCAAATTCCTCAAGTATATCAAGCCGATATCTGAGGATCAGATACCTCCTACCAGCCTTCTCCGCGAATTCCTGGGCAACAGCTCATTCGTTTATTAAATGAAGAATGAAGAATGAAGAATGAAGAATGGGAGTTACACTTCTCTTTTTTTAGTGAAAAGTGAAGAGTGAAAAATAACGCTGACGCGGTTGGGATTTCTTTCAATCAACCAGACAACCAGACAACCAGACAACCAGACAACATGATTTTTAGTGAAAAGTGAAGAGTGAAAAGTGAAAAATCGCGCTGACGCAGTTGCCGGGTAATATGGAATAGGAATATAGAAAATGGCATCGGCTGTTACCTTTATACCCTCATTTCCATCATCATTATGTTGGTATTGGCGTTTGGAAAATAAAGAATCCGCCCGACCTTAAGCTTGTCGCTTAAAGTCGGGCAGTATATCTATGTGGCTTACTTCTGTCCACGTTTCCACTCTATTGCCTGTTCCGTCAACTTGTATTGCTGGCGAGGATGGTTAGGAGTGTCTGGGTATTTGCACTCTATCGCTGCCTCTTCTAAAGCAGGAAGGATGTATTCTTTTCTGAACCTAGTCTTATTTTTTACATTGAAATGCTCTATAATTTCCACCAATGATGTGTACTTATCAGTCATCACACCTATGAGTTCTCTAACTTGGTACGAACTTGGTACGAACTTGGTACGAACTTGGGTCCAACTTAGGTCCAACTTGTTCAGAACTTAGTCCTAACTGCAATCCTACGGGTGTCTTCATAGGGTCTGTTATAGGACGCACAAACGTCACGCAAATAAATCCGCCGTTGATGCTCCATGTCGGTTCCGGCACATTCTGCGCCTTGCACGCCTCCATGATACGGGATGCCCCCGAACCCCAACTTTCAAGGAACGTGGTGCGGTAAAGCACTTCTGCCATGATGGGGTTATAGGGATATGAGCCATGCGACTGTTTTATGGTTTCCGTATCGAGCTGTGGTGGCAACACACCGGGATTCTCTATCTCTATGCGGTCGTCGTATATAGCAATGCTTGGCGTGAGATTATACTTTTCGAGCTGCCTATGGCAAAGCGAGTTGGTAAGGGCTTCCCTCAAAGCCTCGGCTGGTACTTCCATATTTTCCTCTCGACGGAACCCGACAATCTTTCCGCTCATGTTAAGATGCTTCAGAAAGAATGCCATACCGGCATCAAGGAGTTGGAAGAAATTGCCTTCCACCCTCTGGTTGTCGATAAACTCCAGTTTGTTCGTGCCACGGAAACGAGCCAATCGCAACTGCATCTGCGTATAGCCTCTTAGTTTGGTGGAGAACAGGGCTGCGGCGGCATTATTGGGACCGCCATCGTTCAGCAGTTCAAGTTTGCCAAGCACATCCTCCAAAGGTTCTGTCAAGGCCGTGGCTGGCATACGGTTCTTCTCCACGCCAAGGCGCAAAAGTTCCTCAATGTTCATTGTCTCCTTTTTATTTCTTCTTCATTTTCTCCCGAAGAAAGGCATCATACTGTCTTACGATAAGTTTCTTGATGTCTATCTTCAATAGGTCGGTGATTTTCAGCACGGTGGCCAAGTCGGGTTGCGATGAGTTCGTACACCATTTCGACACGGTGGAAGGGTTCACGCCCAACTCATCAGCCAACCACTTGTTGGTCTTCTTCTTTTCGACCAGTATCAACTTCAAACGATTTATGTCTTCAGTCATAAGAAATATTTGTACAAAGATAATGAATTTGTTTCATTTACAACGGAAGACGGCGTGATTTTTATAAATTCTTAAAGGAATGCGGCACGACTTAGACCATCAGTGATACAAGAACTCGGCTATCTCCTTGAATATTGCACCTGCCATACCGCCACCAGAAGCAGGAATTTCCTTCCGGTGCACTGAGACAAGAACCGTATATACAGGATTCCTCGCAGGGAAGTAGCCACAGAAATCCACCGTGAGCGTGCTGTCCTTATTATATGTTGTACCATCCTTGCCTGCCACAGCAAACAAATCCGACTGGGCTTTCTTTCCCTGTCCATTTGTAACATTTTCTTCCAGCATCTTCTGAATGTCTTTGATATTTACAGACGATGCCATCTGCGGACTTGACACCTTTGCTTCCTCGTTCGTCTGACGTAAAGAATCGTAGAGCTGCGGAGCCACCATCTTTCCATTGTTGGCTATGGCATTATAAAGTGTGATTAACTGCATGGGAGTCTTTTCATTAGTGTCTTGCTTCACCTTACCAGAATTCAATGCCGCCAACATTGAGACGGTTTGCACCAAAGCGGAACTACGCCTCACATCTGCCAAGGAATCAGCCCTTACATAGCTGCTATCATCCTTGCATTCCAACCCTACCATGCCCCGAATCCTACCCGAGTTCGTCTCCATGACAATGACTACGCCATCCATGGCGTCATACTCCGATAAGTGTCTTTGCAAGATAGCCTCCACGTTGTCCTGCAATCCACCATATATATTGCACACTCTCTCCTCCACTTTGGGAGAAGACTTGCAGCTTGCCAGCAACAACATGGCAGCTGTACCAATCATAAACATTACCTTCTTCATAATTCAAAATAAATTAATCTTCAAGCATACCCGAAGTCGAACTCACATTGTTAGCCACCACCATAAACAAAAAAGCAGAACGAAACCTATGGGAACAACGCCAGCGACAAAAGCTACATGTCCCCAACAGTAAACAGAATTCCACTTTGATACGGATTGTTTATGAGCAAAAGTTTGGTCTCTCATTTTTTGCTCAACGTATTGCCGCTTCATTTTTTGACCGATCATCTCTTTCTTTAGCCCGTTGCCTTTTACAGACACCAATTTCTGTTGTATCAATTCGTCAGCTTGTCTTTCCGCTTCGCTTTTATCCTTCTGATAGCATTTGTCTTTCTTATACATTACGATTGCGGAAACAAGCATCATGGTCAGTCCCACCACAAAAGCGAGTACAATAACTGCATACAATAAATAGATTCCCATGTTGTAATTTCCTGCCAGTCTGTTGACCAATGGGTCAAAAATGGACCAGTAAAACCACCATAAACCTGTCATCACCCCACTGAGCATAGCCAAGGCGATGCCACCCGAAACGACACCAAGCACCCCATTGCCGTACAAGATGTCGCTTCCCATTATGACAAGATAGCCGCCCATAATGACTATACCTAAGCGCAGCCATACGCTTAGGCTTTAAGGAAGAAATATCGCAAGCAAAACCTCGATAGCCATTCCGGCAATAAACTTAAGAACCGCCATATCTCTATTCCTTTAATGTTTTCTTCTTCATATTCTTACTTCTCATATTTTGCAAACAATATGACCGGGCGTTTCTTCGTACTGCCCTTGTATATCTCCATCACTTTGCTCACGCAATCCCTCGACACAGTGAAGCAGCCTTCGCTCTCCGTGCCGATGGGGATATATTCGGTCTCGCCATGAAAACGTGTCACCTTGCCGGCCGAGTGGATAAGAATACCGCGCATCTCAGCGAGACAGTTGCTCTTGTCGAGGCCGCGCAGACGGATGCAGCTCTTGAACTTTGTGCCTTTCCCTACCATGATGTAGCGGCCGAGACTCGAGCACCCGCTGCCGAACTCATTGCTGAACTTAGGCTTCGCATCGGTGTTGCCCTGTCCGCTGCCGTGCATGCAGTAGCTACTCGCCACTCGTTGGCCCGACTGCAGGTCGTAGATGAAGAAGCGTTTCTTGCCCGAGGGTATCGAGAAGTCTACAAGGATGTAATACTCCGTACTGTATCCCCGGCGCTCGCAGTAGTCTCTTACCTTTTCTATGCTTTCCGGGTCTACCTTGCCGTACCATTCCTTGCCGTCCACATAGTTTTTCCACAAGGGCTTGGTGTAGTTTTTATAGATGGGTGGAACAAATGGCAGGCAGACCACTATCAAGAACACCACTGCAATGCTAAACAAGAAAAACTTCTTCATGCTAATCCTTTCTTATTACTGCTTTGTAATCGTTGCCTTGCGTATGTTCACGCTGAATGTGCCGAGGGAAGTCTTCACCTTGTACACTCCGTTCTTGGCGGAAACAAGTTTTGCGGTCATCCCCATGAACGAGACGCTGCCGTCGTCGTTCTTGTTGATGGTGTGGCGGCCGAGCGGCGTATTCACCACGATGTGGCTCTTGGTGGCCTCCACCACGCCATAGGTAGTGCCCGACGGAGCGTCCTTCACCTTCTGTGCCACTTCCTTAGCGGTGGTCTTCACCTGCTCGTCGCTACCTTTGTTGCCTGCGAAACATGCTGTGTGGGCTGCTACAGCCACCATCAGCGCAATCATCATTTTCTTCATAATCGTCTTTGTTTTTATCGTTATGTCTTATTGACGATGCAAAGATAAGGCTCTTACGATAAGTGAACAAAATTTCTGAAGTGTGTTGTACAAGATGTAGGGATTAGTGTACGAAGTAACACCCTTTATTTTGTTACGATAATCCGTCCTCTGCCATTACATCTATTGCACTGGTCTAATGGAGAACAATTTGGGCATATCGTTTCTTTCCAACCAGTTCCACTACATTCATTGCAGGCACATGGCACAGGTACTAACTTTTCTCCGTCAGTTGTAAAATAGCTGCTTTGCCCTGTGCCATTACATTGGAAGCACCGTTGCCTTACCCTTCCTTTTCCGTTACAGGTGTGACAGGTTGCTTTTCCACTTCCATTGCAAACAGGGCAAATGGCATAATCCGAGACTACTTTTCTGTAATTTGTCGCTGGACTATTCTGACGAAGGATTTCGTTTCTTTGTTGATATGCATCTTGTTGGTTGGGGATATAAATGTTTGTTTTTGGCTTTTGGACAGAGTTGTATTCATGACATTTATTATAGTCTCTATATGCTTCGTCTGCACAAGAAACGCAACCTTTGAAGAAAATGAAGACAATGAAAAAAGCGAACAGGATAAACAGGAGAAGATTTACACATCCTCCGCAACCATCATTATTTTCATACGCCATAATCCGTTTTTATCGTTACTTGATGAATATCTTTCCTGTGCCATTGCAACGGCTGCAGCTATAGACATATCCGTCGTTGCCCCGCACATTTCCTCTTCCGTAACAGCGTGGACAAGTAAGCATTCGTGGCTGAGACGTTGTTTGCGCATTGCTTTGAGTGGTGTTCTTTAGCATGCGACTACCTCCAATAACAACTCCACGTTGAACATTGGGACTCTCAGACAATTTAGTAGCTGTCTTGTTTACGATTTTTTCTACTACTTGAGTCGCCTTGTTGCCGCTTCTCTCTGCAACTTTCGCAACTTTTCCCAAACCAACACAAAGCACAAGCAATACCGCACCAATCCCTTTTAGAATATTCTTCATAATCTTCAATGTTTATGTCATGAATAAAAATTTTACTGCAAAAACAACTATCGCAATGATAATCAAGATATACAAGCATCCGACAAAGCTAAACTCCGGATCTGGTTCTTGCGTAACGTCTTGCCTTTGGACGTTGTTTCTGTCATTCGAAGGACGATATGACTCACTTTGGCGAGAAATATTCGACGACTGATGCCGTGGCTTTGGTCTTTCGACAACAACCGTTGCTTCTTCTGTGTCATGAGGAAGCATAGTCGTCTCATCATACGATGAACTAGTGGTCTTCTTTGCACTCAGCTTCGTCAGAATTTCCGAAACACTGCGTGGACGTTTCTCCCTGTCCGTATTCATCAACCATACAACAAGCCTTTTCGTCTCTTCGGATATGTCTGACATTGAAAGTGAATTTCGCTTGTCGTTTGACTTGTCCTCGTTGAGTTCCGTCCATGTAGGAATCTCGTTGCAAGTAAGCAGATAATATATGGTGGCGCCAAGAGCATAGAAATCAGTCCATGGTCCCAATTTATCATAGCTACCATCTATCTGTTCCGGTGGTGCATAGCGGTCTGTTCTTGCCATACCCGTAAGAACCGTTGCTCCAACGCCTCGCATGTAATCCTTGCTTGCACCAAGGTCTATCAGTTTCACATGACCACGTGCAGTCACCATTATATTTGCTGGCTTTATGTCAAGATGCAACAAACCCGCAGAGTGTATGGCAGCGAGACCGTCAAGGATTTGTTTTAAATACCCCAGTACCGTTTTCTCTGCATACGGTGTTCTCCGTTGTTTCAGTCTTCCCTTCAAGTCATCACCTTCCACATAGTCCATCACATAATAAGCGGTGCCGTTCTCCTCGAAACATTCATGCACTTTCACCACATGGACATTGTTAATCTGTTTGAGGCGTTCATACTCCTTTTTGAACTTCACAAGCTGGGAATCAAAAGCGTCGGCATTCTCCTTAGTCCGGTCAACACTCACAGTTACACCGTCTGCCTCACGCTGGTTAGCCATGGTCATGAAGAACTCCTTGATGGCAACCTTTGTGTTACGCGAACCATATTCGGCAAGATACGTCTTCCCGAAGCCACCCGACGAGAGGTGGCTTATTATTCGGTATTTCCCTTTCAGGATAGTGCCAGAACGTAGTGCTTGATAGTCGCTCTTCATTTATCTTACTCTTGTATAAGTTGCTGTTATCTTTCTGCCATCATCATCTATCGACTCCGTAACATACTTGTTCTCTTGCAGCATCAGTATTCGTTCAGTTGATGCTTCCATTAAATTTAAGTCCTGTACAAATACATCGGATGCCTCTAACAATTCTCTTCCAGTGAGTTCTCCAAGAAATGAGCCATCCGAAGGATCATAGTATCTCATATAAGTTACTTTTACTCCAGATGATGTAGGAGAAGAAACAATCTCTTTGTCGTTCACGGTCCATTCTCCGCTTTCCTTCATACTAATGCCCATTTTGATTTGAACATTAACGCCATCAATCTCTGTATCAAACGTACAGATAGCGTTTGCCACACCAGAATAAGTACCGTCTTCATTATTCGTATCAGTCCCCTCAAATCTCACGGTTGTACCATCAATAGTTATGGTCTTGACACAATGCCAAGTTCCTACCAGCTGGTCTTTAGTTGATTTCTGACAAGCAGTCAATCCCATCAGGATTGCTACGATTGCAGTAACGATTTGTAATTTCTGTTTCATATAATTTTGACTTTTAATTTAATCAATATTCTTTGTACAAGAGCCAACATGCGGGATAAATACTCTTGTTCTTTTCCTTACAGTATATTGCATCGCGTAAACTATCTGATGTTCCCAATATCACTCTATAAAACTTACTTGTATTTGAATAGGCAATGGAAGGATGAAAACCTTGATTTTGCAAAGCGAGGTACATTCCAATCGCATTATCCTTAACACTGAAGTTACCTACCACAACACTATAGTTATGCAGATTCTGCCCACCAACAGTTACAACGTCTTCTTTTCGAATATCTTCTTTCGGACAATTGTATTCTGAAGGCGCAGTTTGTAGCTGATAACAGTCAACAACAGATCGTATTTCAAACTGTTGTACCGTTTGTGTTGTTGTTTGAACATCTTCAGCTTTTACTTTTTTCTTTACTATTTTCTTCTTTGTCACATTTTTCGAGACAGGTTGTCTTTTTACTACACTATTTTGAGCAACTGTATCTAAGCAAAAGAGACAGAGAATTCCAAATAGTAATATTCCAAAAGGATGAATATAATTAGCCATAATCCTATGTGTCATTTAAAATAAGAAGATTAAATATTCTGTAAGGTATTGCCCTTTTTGTCATACCAAGTGCCTTTACTTGGTTGTCCATTCTTAAAGGTTCCGACAAACTGTTCTCCGGTTTGCTTGACCGTGTACTTACCTTCCTTAAATTCGTTGTTGGCAAATGAGCCGACAAACGTATCTCCGTTGGGATAACTAAAATAAGCGTCCGAGCCATCCATTTCGCCATAAGAAAAATGTCCCTTGTAATAACGTCCATCTTTGAATTTAAGCAGACCAGAACCATGTGGCACATATCCACTGGGAGTTACAAACCTATCGGAATATACAGAATCGATAACCATTATGCATTCTCCAGAATAGTTAAAACGTTTATCGTTCAAATAAACATCCACATTGTCAACATTATAGATCGTCTGCCTAGTATTATCATGTGCTTCATTTGTAGGAGATTTACCTTAGATGAACTTTGGCTTATACCTATGATTCCCAAAATCACAATTGCAATTACGGCAATAATTCCTAATTTCTTCAAACTCTCCATAGAGATACCATCATTTTTCTCTCCATACTCGTTTCCTTCATCATCGCCAGAAGAGAAAAGCATGACAAAAACATAGAATGGAATTAATTGAAACCATCCAGAGTGTCCCAAATCATGACAACGTTTTGCACCAACGGTTAGACAGAGGTAAAAGTAAAATAAATAAGAAACTATCACGCACACAGATACTGCTATACTGTCAACTTGACCGCCAGAATTTCTGCTTATTTCTTCCATACAGAAAAAACACAGAGTCAACAATATTATTCCACCAAACGAAGTAAGCCATAATGCCAAACGACCGGCACGACCACTAAAGCTAAATATGGAATATTTCTCTTCTTTCTCCTCTAACATATCATCTTCCGTTTCATTTGGCTCGTTATCCTTTAAACTGTAATTCGGCTCTTTTGATGTTGCAACAACTTGGTTGTTGGGATGCGCTACAATTGTGTTTTCTAAAACTTCTTCTACAATCGTTTCTTCAGGCTCTTTACCAATTGGCGTTTGCTTTTCTATTAATACCTCAAGATTATTTTTGAAGTCCTTGACGCTCTGCGTGCGCTTCCTCACATTCGGACACATCGCCTCAGTGACAACCTTGATAAGATTGTCAGCCACTCCCTTTTCACGAAGTTTGTTTTCAAGCAGTTCATCGTCACTTACGAGGTCGGATGCAGGAGGAGGTGTTTCATATGTTAGAAGTTTGTAGAATGTTGCACCAAGGGCATATACGTCGATTGTGGGACGGAACTCGCCGTTCTTCGCTTTATTAACTTGCTCTATCGGAGCATAGCCAGCTGTGCCGAGACCGATGGTGGTAGATGTCTCAGGCTGACCATCTTCACTGAAATGCTTGCTGAGTCCGAAGTCAATGAGGAAAATATGTCCGTCACTATTGCGGCGCATCACATTGCCTGGCTTCAAGTCGAGGTGGAGCATATACTTCTCTTCGTGCATATAGATAAGGGCATCGGCAACAGACTTGATTATGCTTACGGCTTCAGCCTCATCTATATAATGCGACTTGATATAATCGTTGAGGTTCTGACCTTCAATGAAGTCCATCACATAGTAGAACGTGCCATTCTCGCTGAACGAATCGGTTACACGCACAATGTTGGGATGGTCAAGTCGTGACAGGTTGATGGCCTCCTTCTGGAACTTGACACAATAGTTCTGCGACAGACTTCCGTCTGTCATTCCTGTGATGCTCCCGTCATCGCCACGAGAGTTGAGTTCTTTCATGAAGAACTCCTTGATGGCTACTTTTCTCCCAAGGTTAGTGTGTTCGGCAAGATAGGTGATGCCGAAACTGCCCTGTCCGAGGACTTTCTCTATTTTGTATGAACCTCCACGCAGGAGGGTTCCTGTTGCCAATTGTTGCTGCATAGTTTATACTTTCTTTTCGTTAGACTTTACGGTGTGTTCTGCTTTAGGGGAGTTGTCCTTCTTTGGAACAAACTTATCCACGGCTTTCGGTTTTGTCTCTTTCTTTTCGCTTGTGGGTCTTGCTTCTGTCTGCTTCTGCAATTTGTCCTTACCCACCAGTTTGTCGTCAGAAGGTTTCTCTTCCGAAGAAGCTGGTGGCGGTGTAGGCCGTTGAGGAATTGCATGATGCAATGCAGTGTCTATATTTGTCATATCACCCTTTTGGTCCTTTGATTGAGTCTTGACCGAGTTATCAGGCTCTGCTACTCTTTCCTTTTCGCTCTTTCCTCCGAAAAGGAAGAATGAGGTGATGGCGACAACTGCTATGAGCAATACGCCAAGTATCCAAGGCAACACCTTACGTTTCTTCTTGGGCTTGCCAAATTCTGGGGTAATCCATGTGCCGTTTACGGCAGAGCGAGGTTCTTCTTCGGGAACGACAGCGACATTTCCTTCCACCTTATTTATATGTATAAGGTGTGCCGTGTGATTGTCCTTGTTGTCCTCAGTCACTTGGCGGAGCATCTCTAATTTCTGCTCGTCGGTAACGTTCGGTTTGGTGATGATGTTGAGGATGTTCTCATCAGAGGCTTCTTCTAACATACCATCTGAACACATGTAGAAGTAGTCGCCCGGCTGAATGTCGGTGAGGTGGGCAATGTCCGCCTTCGCCCTATATTCCTGACAAGGCTGCATGGCTCGGGTAATGACGTTCTTTTGCGGATGGTGCTTCGCTTCTTCATCCGTTATCTCGCCAATCTTCACGAGGTCGTTGACCAACGAATGGTCCTGCGTACGGAACACGATACGTGCCGGTGATTTCTTGGATGCCGGGCGCAACTGATATATACGGCTATCGCCTATATGCGCCACAGTGGCACCACTGGCGTGCAGACATAAGAAGGTGAGCGTGGTGCCCATCTTGCGTTCTTCGCCATTGTCCTTGGCGTCGAGGGCGGCGTAAGCGGCGGTGAGGGCTTGTTGGAATATCTCATCGGCAAGAGGCTTAGACGGATTCCATAAGGAGAGAATCGTCTTGCTCATCACCTCACACACGGTGGATGAAGCCACCTCGCCTTTCTCATGTCCGCCCATTCCGTCGCAGAGAACGAACAAGCGGTCGTCAGACGTTGACTTACACAATGCAGGGAAAAGGGAATCTTCCTGATTCTGCCTTTGCCCGAGTTCCTGCAGGTTGTATGCTTTAATCTTGAATTTCATACGCCGTTATATTTTGAATGTCATTTCTGTGTTGCCCATCTTGATGCGGTCGCCGTTGTTCAGGATGAGTTGGTCTTGCTGTCCGATGAGTGAGCCGTTCAGAAAAGACGGATTCTTGTTTGCTCCATTTCTCAAGATGTGGATAGTCTTCCCTCCAGCATGGCTCACATCTATCACGGCATGACTGCGGCTCATGGTGCGGTCGTCTGTTGCTATCTGCACGGAAGCCGGGGATGAGGCAGCCTTGCGCCCTATGGTGTTGATGCCCGAACGCAATTGATACGTCCTGCCCAAGTTGTCCACAAGAACACCGACCGCAGGGCTTGAAACGGAGCCTATTCTCGTTTCATCTCCACTGCCATGTTGCGGTTGTGAACCAATCCTTGTTTCATCGCCTCCCTGTTGTTGGGCAAATACGCCGCCATATCGAGTCGCATCGCCCGAAGATGCCGTTGGCTTTGGTTGCTCCGCATATCGCTGGCACTTGCCCACGATATGTTTTTCCTTGCACACGGGACAGGTAAAGCTTGCCGCATTGATGTTGGGAGCATCCTGTAAGCGAAGAACCTTGCCACAAGTAGGGCATTTTATCTTTATCTCATTCATCGTTATACATTATTACATATATGGTTTACCACTTCATCACCGGCATATTGTTGGAGAACTTGCCCCACATCACGGGATGCTGGCGGTTGCCGGATTCCTTTTTCACCTTCACACTCACATAGTCGAAGAGCTCTTTCGCCGTGATGATGCGGTCTTTGTTCTTGTCGGCACCGCCACGCAGTCCATGTTGCAAGGCGTATGTGAAGAAGCCGTTGGTCATCTTCGGGGTCTCTATCGACTTCTCGTTACTGCGGCAAGAGAGGAAGAGCATCACGTTACTGTTCTTATGGTTGTTGCCATTTGGGGAAGATGAGTTCTCCTGTCGCATAGCACCAGAGAAACATGCATCAGCGAATATCATCTTGTTTCTGCTCTTGCAAACACCCATTGCCGAGTAGATGTCGCTGTAGTAGAGGAAACCGTCGTAGCAGACAAAGCCTCCCTTTACACCATGACCACTGAAGAACATCACGACGATGTCGTCTTCCGTTGCCAATGACACCATCTTCTGAAGAGCTTTCTTGACGGTCGCCACCTTCGCCTTGTCGTTCATCAAGAGACAGACCTTAGCCTGGCTGTTCTGCTTGTAGAGCCATTGCATCGTGGCGGCATCGTTGTGCGGCAAACGGAGGTCGTTCTTCGTGCCGGGGTAGTCAGAGATGCCGACAGACAAAAGGTATATCTTCGCTTGGCAGACCAATGGCGTGAGCACAAGGGCAAAAGCCAAGAGTGTAGTCCTTGATACTTTACGCAAATGTCGGATCAACATCATTATTATAGTCTTGCTGGTCGTCGCTGGCATTGTAGGCAAACGAGTCATGTTCCTGTTGCATCTGTTCCTGTTGTTGGGCAAGATAAGCCTGTTGATAGTCGGCCATCTGTACATGCTCATTTGAGAGGTCGTACACTTCGCCTTCGTCAATCTGCTGATTGTGGTTCTCGTCAACAGCAAGGACATCTGCCACACCATCTCCATCGACGTCAATGACAGCGGCCACGTCCTCTCCGTTGGTCAGTACGGCAGCTTGCATGGTCTGACCATTCTCGCCTTGTGCCTCATATACTCCTAACACTTGCACCTCGTTGGTGTCGCTATTGCTTGTCTCGTCAACGGCGGCATGCACTTCTGGATTAGGAGTCACCGGGTCGGCATGATGGGCACCCGTGTAGTCCGGCTCGGCACTTTCTGCTGCATCCACCTTGACTGCTACTTCTTCCTCTTTGGGGGCTTCTGTTTGCTGCTCCTTCTTGGGTTCTTCCGCTGCAGCGACAACAGGTTCTTCCGTAGTCTGTGCTTCATCTTCCGGTTTCTGCTCCTCGGCTTCCTTGTCGTGGAGCATGGTCGTTGCGGCGTATGTTGCGCCACTGCCCACGACTCCACCCATCACAGCTGCGGCAGCAGTAGCGGCAACTTTCTTTCCCTTGTTCGACTCCTTTTCAGCAATTTCTACATTCTGTGTCTTTTCAGCCTTATTGTTGTTCTGTGGCTTCATGACGATTGTTTCTTCGTTGTTCATACCGATAGCTTTTAAAGTTCGTAAATAATTGTTTGATGCTGCAAAATTAAGGTGCATTCATCTCTGTGCCATGAGAAAATCGACATCCTGTACGAAACACCCCGATTGTTACACGAAATGTCAATGAGTGTACTTGCAGCCACACGCCAAGCACTGTTTGTTGTACTCGATGTTCCTGTAGGGTATCGCCCCGAATGGTCTTCCACAAGCAGGATTGGGACACTTGTATTTCTTGGCATACTC
>URJQ01000047.1 GCA_900548195.1 uncultured Prevotella sp. | reverse complement strand
GAGACTTCGTCCCGGGTTACTCTCGCTTCGCTCGGTACTGTCTTCCAGACAGACTACCACCAGACGGACTACCAAACAACAAAACAACAAAACCACCAAACAACACCATATTATATATAGCCCTGACATTTTATTATTAAAATCGTGTTAATTGCGTAAAAGTGTAAATAATACACCTTGGCGTTATATAGCAAAATCTGATATTATCTTGCATTTTGTCTAAAAAAATGCGTAAAAGTATCAATATAGGATAAAATAATACGATTTGCTTACGATATTTTACCGTAACTTTGCAACCGAATCAATATGTTTCAGCAAAGAAGAAACCTAAGACTTCCTAACCAACGAATATTTTTTACACAATTAATAACTAAAACTATTACGCTATGAAGACTGAAAAAACTTTCAGCATTAAACTTGCGTTACTCTCGCTGTTTATGTTCTTCTCGGCATCAGTTATGGCACAGGTCACAGTGACCGGCACCGTAATAGATGAACAAGGCGAACCTACAATCGGCGCAACAGTACGTGAAAAAGGTACTCAGAATGGTATGGCTACAGACTTCAATGGTAAGTTTACCATCAAAGTGAAGAATGCCAATGCTACTCTGACTATCTCGTATGTAGGCTATCAGACCCAGGAAGTCAAGCTTGCAGGTCGCAATGACATCAAGGTAGTTCTCAGAGCCGACGAGACAACGCTTCAGGAAATGGTAGTCGTAGGTTACGGTACCATGAAGAAGAGCGACATCTCCGGTTCTTCCGTCTCTGTAGGTGAGAGCGCTCTCAAAGGCTCTATCATCTCTTCCCTCGACCAGTCACTTCAGGGACGTGCTGCAGGTGTAACGGCAGTGCAGACATCTGGTGCTCCAGGTTCCAGTTCATCAATCCGTGTGCGCGGTACTGCCACCATCAATGCAAATGCCGAACCGCTCTATGTAATCGACGGAGTAATCGTGCAGAGCCAGGGTACATCAGGCGCAGACTATGGTCTTGGCGATGCTCTCGGCAATGGACGCAACTCCACCATCTCACCTCTTTCCACTATAGACCCTTCTGACATCGTAAGCATGGAAATCCTCAAGGACGCTTCCGCCACTGCTATCTATGGAGCGCAGGGCGCTAACGGTGTGGTGCTCATCACTACAAAGCGTGGTAAGGCTGGCGAGGCAAAGTTCTCTTATAACGGCATGATGGCCATCAACCGTCAGGCAAAGCGCATTGACCTGCTCAACCTCCGCGAGTTTGCAGAGTATGCCAACGACTATTACAGGGTAGGCGAGGGCACAGCCTCTGCGGAACTCTCCGACCCTTCACTCCTCGGTAAGGGTACAAACTGGCAGGATGCCGTATTCCAGACAGCAATCCAGCACTCACATCAGGTAAGTGCACAGGGTGGTACTGACAAGGTACAGTACTACGTTTCTGGTTCTTACATGAATCAGGAAGGTACCATCATCGGTTCCAACTTTGATCGCCTGTCACTCCGTTCCAATCTCGACGCACAATTGAAGAGCTGGTTGAAGCTCGGTCTTTCAGTAACATATTCCGATACTAATGACGACTTAAAGCTCGCAGACTCTGAGGAAGGTCTTATCACATACTCTCTGACCACACCTCCTAACATTCAGATTTATGACGTAAACGGAAACTATTCATCCGTTTCACAGGAAGGATTCACCTCTCCTAACCCTATCGCTATGGCTATGTACGACGATATTCTCCTTAATCGTCAGAAGCTCAATGGTAATATATTCCTTGAGATAAAGCCTATCAAGAACCTTACATGGCACGCTGAACTCGGTTTCGACCTCGGAACATCCAAGGGTGAGACCTACGAGCCTATGGTTTCGCTCGGTGCATGGAAGCGTACCACCAACTCAAGCCGCATACAGAACAACACGAACAAGTTCTGGCAGCTCAAGAACTACATCACTTACAACCAGACCATCGACAAGCATTCCATCACTGCAATGCTCGGTCAGGAATGCTGGGAGAGCAAGTATGAGTTCAGTTCTATCTCTAATACCAAGCTTCCTTCAGACATCGTGCACAATCCCGCACTCGGTGACGGCACGCCATCCATCAGCCACGGCTTCGGATCATCAGCCATGTCATCATTCTTCGGACGTCTGAACTACAGTTACAACTCACTCTATAACCTTACTTATACCTACCGTCGTGACGGTTCCTCAAACTTCGGAGCCGACAATCGCTGGGCTGGCTTCCATTCAGCAGCCGTTTCATGGCGCTTCGGCAGTGAGAAATTCATCTCAGATGCAGTGGGCAAATGGCTTTCCAACGGTAAACTCCGTCTCGGTTGGGGTCAGACCGGTAACTCAAACATTGGTGGTTACAAGTGGGGTTCACCTCTTTCAGTTATGGAATCAGACCTCGGCAAGTCCTATCGCCCTTCACAGATAGCCAATACTGCAGTGAAGTGGGAGTCACAGGAGCAGATCAACGTAGGTCTTGACTTCGGATTCTTCAATGACTGCCTCACTCTCGTCATGGATTTCTATCGCAAGGAGTCAAAGGATATGCTCATGCAGCTTCAGTTGCCTTCATACATGGGTACACAGGGCAACGGTTCTTCTAAGCTCAATGCACCTTACGGTAACTACGGTACTATCCGCAATACAGGTTTTGAAATCACTATCGGAGCACACCCATTCACTGGTGACTTCCAGTGGGATTCAGAATTGCAGCTTTCATTCAACAAGAACAAGCTCGTATCTCTCGGTTCCGGCGGCAACGCACAGCCACTCGTAGGCTATGGTCAGTGGACTGACGTAGTGTCACTTACCAAGGTCGGTGAGTCACTCTTCAATTTCTATGGCTATGTATGCGACGGAGTATATACCTCACTTGCAGACATCGAGGCTTCAGCAAAGCCATCATCTTATCCTACAAACGGCGTGTTCACCAAGAGTTCTACAGTCTATGTAGGCGACATCAAGTACAAGGACCTCAACGGTGACGGCGTGATTGACGAGAATGACCGTACCAATATCGGCTCTCCACTGCCTAAATACACATTTGGTTTCAACAATACTTTCCGCTACAAGAACTTTGACCTGAATATCTTCATCAATGGTTCTGTAGGCAATAAGGTGGGCAACTACATGAAGATGAAGCTCACACACATGAACAGTGTATGGACAAACCAGAGCACAGACGTGAACGGACGTGCGCGACTCATGCCTATCGACCCTAACAAGGACTACTCCATGGGCGTTGACCGCGGTGACGGCGAACTCATCTATAACTGGTATGACGACATCCACAATGTGAAATTGGAAAACAACAACCGCACTATCCCACGCGTTTCTCTCTCAGATCCTAACGATAACGACCGCTGGAGCGACCGTTATATCGAGGATGGATCCTATGTCCGCCTGAAGAACATCTCCCTCGGATATACATTCCCTAAGAAGATGATTACAAAGTGGGGACTTGAGAGCTTGCGTCTCTACTGCAACATCCAGAACCTTGTGACCATCACAGGTTACGATGGATATGACCCGGAAATCGGTGTCTCCACTTCATCACAGAATGTCATGGGACTTGATAACGGTCGTTACCCATCACCTACCACTTGTTCATTCGGTCTGAATGTATCATTCTAATTCCTCTTTTTCAAATTGTCAGATAAAAAACAATATTATGAAAATGAAATTTTCTAACCTTAAATATATGGCAGTTGCCGCTGCATTGTCAATGACAGTATGCTCTTGTGGAGACTTCCTCGAAAGACCTACTGAGGATTCCTACAATGAGGACAACTATTACAAGACAGATGACCAGTGCATCTCTGCCACCAATTACCTCTACAACTCGCCTTGGTATGACTTCCAGCGTGGATTCATCAAGGTCGGAGAGGTGCTTTCAGGCAACTATTACTGGGGTTCCAGCCCTTACCTTACGTTCACTGTGAACGGTTCGGACGAAGACCTCATCAATATGTCTTACTCCCTTTGGGCTGCTATAGGTCATTCAAACATGGTCTATAACAACATCGCGAGAAGTAAAGGTTCAGAGGCTGCAAAGCTTCAGGCTATGGGCGAATGCCTCGTTTGGAAAGCTATGGGCTACTTCTTTCTGGTTCGCACATTCGGTGAAGTGCCTATCGTGCACGACAATAAGGCCGAACTCACATCCGGACAGTATCAGAATGCACAGAAGATACAGAAGCCAGACGTGTATGAATACATAGTTATGACCCTCGAAAAGGCTATCGAAGACCTTGAAAAATCTGCCGAAACGCTGAAGATTGCTGAGGGACGTATCGACCAATGGTCTGCCAAGGGACTCCTGGCTAAGGTATATCTCACCAAGGCAGGTGTGACTGGAACAGTCGATCAGTCTGACCTTGACAATGCTGCAAAGTATGCCAAGATGGTGATTGACCACTTCAAGAGCACCGGTAAGGGCTTCAATGGAAGCGGACTTGAGGGGAATTATGAGGATATATTCAAACTCGCTAACCGCAAGACGCAGGAAGGTCTCATCGTATGGCGCTGGACTGCCGACGGTGAAAACTGGACTCGCCAGAACTCTTACCAGAGTGACCTCGCCATCAATGGCATTGATGACTGGGGCGCTACATGGGGAGGATGGAATGGTATCTCCGTAGATCTCCAGAATGCATTCGGCGTAGATCTGACAGAAGGTCAGCCTGACTCTTGGCTCAGTTCGCTTGACTCTCGTCTCCACGCCACAATGATGCTCCCAGGTTTCTCTTATGACCAGTTCTGGCAGGATAGAGGAGGCTTCGATTACCTCAACTTCATCTATGAAGGCCGTACTGTCGGTGACAAGACATATAAGAGCGTGACCGGTTCTCTTGAGTCAGCTACAGGTTCCAACACTGTAAAGCACATCTATGGTGATACATTTGACCACCAGCAGGGTGCAGGATGCTCTGATGGCAGAATGGCTTCTTCAGTTCCTACATTCCTCCTTCGTCTCTCAGACGTTTACCTCGTCTATGCAGAAGCTATGCTCGGAGCTTCCAATATCGGTCCTGGTGCAGCACCTTCCACCAATCCTGAGGTGATAGATGCATACTCTATGGTTCATCAGCGTGCCGTACAGAGCAGTGCTTCAAAGCCTGCTTCCGTATCATGGGATGACATCTGGAAGGAACGTCGCCTTGAGTTTGCGATGGAAGGTGACCGCTGGTACGACTATGTACGCGTGTCTTACTACAATCCAGACTTCTGTATCTCAGACATAAAGGCACAGAAACGCAACGCTCTTTGGAATCTTGATGACTGCTATAAGGCCTATTACACATCCGGAACATGGGATAATACCAACGTAACTTACGATACTAAGACAGCAGCTCCAAACCCTGTCGCTCTCATGAAGAAGGATCAGGTGTCTGGAAAGCAGTATTTCTGCCTACCTTTCCCATCAGAGGACGTGGTGTTCAATCCTAACCTCGGTTCCAATGTCGATGGAGTACACGTGGATGTACGTCAGACATACAGCTATTAATCAATAATTACCAACTCAAAACCAACAAAAAGTTAATAGAATATGATTAGCTTTAAGACATATACCAAGAGCATGTTGCTCGTATTCTGCGCTCTTTTTGCAATGTCATTGACATCATGCAAAGACCAGCCAAATGAATATGAGGTACAGGATGGTACACCAAAGGTGAACTATATCCGTGCTCTCTCAACTGAAATCAAGGGCAACAATGATGCCGAAGGTACTCATTATACCAAGGGAGAACTGGTGGAGGAGGCTTCTCCTCAGACTGTGCTCTGCCTTGTAGGTGAAAATCTGAGGAGCGTTGTCGATATATGGTTCAATGACCGCCAGTGTGTGCTCAACACATCTTACATCACTGACAATACCCTTATCGTTTCAGTACCGAAGAATGTACCGGAAACCGTAACGGACAAGATCTACCTTTACAATAACAAGAAGGAGGTAGTGGAGGTTCCTTTCCACGTTGTCATCCCTGCTCCACAGATTACTACGATGGGTTGTGAATACGATAAGCCGGGCACAGAGACAAAGGTTATCGGTCAATATCTTGTGGATAATGCTGAGAAACCATTGCAGATTTTCTTCAAGGACGAGTCTGGAAACAACATTCCTGCCACTATCAAGAATGTTTCTCCTGACTATACTTACGCTACAGTTATCATTCCTGAGAACGCAAGGGAAGGTGCAATCACCGCAACTTCCATGTATGGTACCGGCGTTTCCGGTTTCCATTACCAGGAGTCACGCGGTCTTCTCTTCGACTTCGACGGTGGTGGTGTTCCAGTTGAAATCTCTGACAACAAGGTTAACCACGGATGGCACGGCACTCGTTGCTTCAATGATGACAAGTCTCTTGATGGTTACTATATCCAGCTTGGTGGCGATGGCGCTGAAATGTCTGCTGATGGCAAATGGGACGATTCTAACTTCACATTCGAGCATTGGTGCGGTTCATGGGATGACCCTCAGAACTTCACATCAGGTTCAGGTATAGCACTCACAAACCTTGTGGATTTCTCAAAGCCTGAGAACCTTACACTCAAGTTTGAGATGATGGTTCCTAAGGACAGTCCATGGAAGGCTGGCGCAATGCAGATTATCTTCGCTGGAAAAGACTATGTTACTCTCAGTGGAAATGGTGGCTTGAAGGTCGCAAACAATATCTTCTTCCGTTGTCCAGGTCTTGATGGTGGAGATTGGGAAAAGGATGATTACTTCAAGGATAAGAAACCTCTGTCACGTGCTCTCTATCGTCCTTGGAAGGATACAGGTTCATTTGATACCGGCGGTAAGTGGATTACGGTAAGTATTCCTATCACCACATCTTTCGTTTACTCATTTGATGGTTCTGCACTTCCATTCAATCTCAAGCCAGAGTCATTCGCAAGTTTGACCATCTTCGTTGTAGGCGGTGGCGTAAACGGTGAGGATTGTACTCCAGTAATCTGTGTTGATAATATTCGCGTAGTACCAAGTAAGTAATCACTCAGTAAGTAATCTCATTAAGCAGATAACCAATTATGAAAAAGTATTTCTATAACATAATAGCGCTCCTTGCAGTAACCCTTACTGGTTTTACTGTGGCAGCGTGCAGCGAGGACGACCTTGATACCAATCAGTATAAAGGTGGAGTCACTCTTAACGCTTGGGGAGCAAACCCATTGATGCGTGGTGGTGTCCTTCGCTTTGTCGGTTCAAATCTTGACCAGATAGCCCAGATCAAGGTACCTGGCGTAGATCCGATTACTAACATTGAGGTGGTAAAGTCCGGAATCCCAAGTGAAATCCGCATCACTGTGCCTAAGGACGGTCCGATACCAGGCAAGTTGGTCCTTGTTTCCAAGACCGACCAGACCATAGAGACCGATAACAGCATCGAGTTTACAGAGCCTATCGTCATCGAAGGCTTCGCTCCGGAGGCAGCAATGCCGGGTGAAGAGGTGACTATCAAGGGTGATTACCTCAACCTTATCCACTCTGTCACCTTCGAAGATGGCGTAAATGTGTCCGAGAAAGAATTCACTGCTCATTCACGTTATGAGATAAAGGTGGTGGTTCCAGAGAATGCACGCACCGGCAGAATTGCCCTCAATGACGTAGATGTTACTCTTATCGACCCGGATGATGATGTGACATTCAATATCATGGAGACAGGTGAGATCCTTGAAGTCGGCACTCCTACAATCTCAAAGATTGCTTCTCCTCGTGGTGAGGCTGCGCTTCAGGGCACAGTAGTTGCTAAGGCTGGTGAGAAGATTACCGTTACTGGCGACTTCCTCTCTCTCGTTTCTTCCATCAAGACTGGTGATGCCGACTCAGAACTCGGACAGTTGGAATTCTCTGAGATGGAAATCTCAAAGGATGGAAAATCCCTCTCATTCGTTCTTCCTGCTACAGCTCCTGACGGTGACATAAACTTTATCTGTAAGTCAGGCGTTGAAGTTCCGGTATGTAAGCTTGAAACCGTTGCTCCTACAGAGCTGAAAGCCAACAATGGCACCCCTGTAAAGAATGGTGCAGAATTGGTAATTACCGGTAAAGACCTTGACGTCGTAGCTCTCGTATCATTCCCTAATGTGGCTGGAAGTATAGTGGTTACCCCTTCTGCTTCTGAAATCAAGGTGGTAGTGCCAGAACTCGCTCAGGAAGGCGACATCACTCTCATCATGGCAAATGGCAAGAAGGTGACTGTGGCTTACAAACTCGTGAAGCCTACTGTGACAGCATACTCTGCAAATCCTGTTTCTGCAGGTGGTGCGCTCTCCATTACAGGTCAGAATCTCGACCTCGTGAAGACCGTCAAGTTCAATGAAAGCGAGACTCCTGCCGAAGTAGAGGTACAGTCTGACGGCACTTTGCTCAATCTTACCGTTCCTATGGACGCCAAGTCAGGCGCTGTAACTCTCCAGCTCAAGAATGGTGCTGAGGTGAAAGTTGCTGACATCACCATCGAAGAGGCTGTGTTCTGCTATGCTACCGAGCTTCCTGGCGACGACGCAGAGCTCAAGGCTGGCGAGACAATGGTTCTCAATGTGAAGAATATCGACAAGATTACCAGCGTGGAGATCAATGGCATCGCTTGCCAGTATATCACGAGCAATGACAAGCTCATCATCGGTATTCCTGAGAAGGCAAAGAAGGGTTCTACTGTTCGCTTGGTTTCCAGCAATGGTGAAATCTCATATAAGATTGACTTCATCCCTAACACCGAGGTGACAACAGTCCTCTGGCAGGGTCAGGCAGTGGCAGACAACTGGGGCAACCAGCCTTCAGTTCTCACTGATGGAGGTAAGGAATTCAAGGATGCAGGCATCGTGGCAGGTGACGTAATCAGTTTCCATATTACTCCAATGGATAAGGAATGGAAACTCCAGATAGTAGAAGGTCACTGGGGACCTACCTATGCAAGTTTCTGCAATGTAGGTAATTCCAACACCGAAGGCGGCAAGTTCACTGAGTATGACCTTGATGCAAACAAGGGTTACATCACTATCACCGTGACTGAAGAAATGCTCAAGGCTGCATTCACTCAGCAGTGGTGGGGCGGTATCTTCCTCTTCAATGGCGACAAGGTGGTAGTTGACAAGATTACCACTACCCACTATGAGGTTCTTGAGACCACTCTCTGGCAGGGTGAAGCCATTGCCGACGATTGGGGCAACCAGCCAATGTTCCTTTCCGATGCAGGTGCTGAGCTTGCAGCTGCAGAAGCTAAGGTAGGTCAGACTATCTATTTCTATGTGACTCCAACTGATGCTGACTGGAAACTTCAGATTGTTGAAGGTCACTGGGGACCAACTTACGGCAGTTTCTGCAACGTAGGCAACAGCGACACAGAAGGCGGTAAGTTCAAGGAATATGACCTTGCAGGCAATGGTGGCAAGATAGGCATCACTCTTACCAAGGATATGCTCGACGCTGCATACAAGCAACAGTATTGGGGCGGTACATTCCTTGCTAACGGTGACAACTGTAAGATCACTAAGATTACCATCGAATAACAATCTGATGGTAATCCCGCTTACATTAATTCAAACATAAATTCAACAATTCAAATTCTGATACAATTATGAAAACGTATAAATTCCTTTCTGCATTCGGCGCAGCGGCAGTCCTTCTTGGACTCGCTGCATGTGCAGATACAGATGCTCAATACGATGTGAAGCCAATGGATGCTCCGGAGTTTGTTGAGGGGGCTCCTTCCGCTCAGGCTCCAATACTGCTCGGCGAGAGAACCATTGAGTTGAAATTCAATGAGAAGATAAACTTCGTCACCGACAATACTTCACAGATTACGTTCGACGGCAAGCCTGTCAAGAAGGCACTTGTGCTCGGTGCAAGCGATGTACTTACCATCACAGTCGATGCTGATTTCGCTGACACTCACACTCTTCATGTCCCTGCCGGACTCGTGAAGACTGCTGATAACCAGTCCTATGACAAAGACATTGACCTCACATGGAATCTGCCTGCCCTTCCAAGCAACACGGCAACTCAGATGACTGAGCAGCTCGGCTTCGGCTGGAACCTCGGCAATCACTTCGATACCAGCAGTATGGAGTGGGGATATTGGGACAAGGCTACTCCTACACAGTCTCTTTATACCAGTCTTTCCTCTGCCGGAGTGAAGACAGTCCGTATGCCTGTCACATGGACTTCTCACATGACTGACGGCGTAATCGACGCAGCTTATCTCGATGAGGTTGCCCAGAATGTGGATTGGGCTATCAGTGCAGGACTTAATGTCATTGTCAATACCCATCATGATTCCTTTGAGACCACCCTTGGCGCTGCACAAAAGAATGCTGCTGTCAATGAGGAAAACGAGAAACTCATCACTGCCGTATGGTCACAGGTGGCACAGAAACTGGGCAATCGCAGTGAAAAACTCATCTTCGAGACATTCAATGAGGTGCACGACAATGACCAATGGTCGGCTTCCAAAGCCACTGATGACCAGCTTGATCTGATGAATGAATGGAACCAGGTGGCTCTCAATGCTATCCGTGCCAATGAAGGTGCTGTAAAGCACTGGGTGGGAGTCTCCACTTATGCTGCAAGCATCGATGGTATTGATGCGCTCAAGCTTCCTGAAGATGAGGCTAATAAGGTGATGGTAGGCGTCCACTGCTATGATCCATACAATTTCTGTCTCTCCAGTGACAGCATCTGGGGTCATACTCTTACAGGCAATGCCACTTCCGAGCAGGCTCTTATAGAGACCATGTATAAGCTTCGTTCAAAGTTCATAGACAACAATATCCCTGTCTATATCGGTGAGTTCGGATGCTCTGAGCATCTGCTGCCTTGGCAGAATGTGGTGCGCAAGTATTATTTAGAGTTCTATTGCCGCACAGCAAACAAGTTTGGCATCCCTGTAATGCTTTGGGACAACATGAATCTTGTGCCTTCTGTCGATGAGAAGACTGGCTCTTCCGAGTCTCATGGCTACTTCGACCACAACAATGGCGACTTCGTCCGTGACGGTGCTAACCTCATTCCGATGATGGTAAATGCAGCTACAAGCAATGATGCGTCCTACACCTATGCCACTGTTTGGAACAATGCTCCAAAGATTACCTTCGAGAGAGACAAGAAAGGTAATGTCATCAATGTGATTGTTGAATAAAATGTTTATTTATGAATCCCCATGAGAAGTATGTTTCTTATCATCATGGGGATTCTTTCGTATTCTTATGAAAATAGATAAATTTACTCTCTTACTGATTTTTTCAGCCTTCATAATGGCTTCCTGTGGCAACAAAGGCAAGGCAAAAGATGACTTGGCTGACAGCGGAAGGACAAAGAGGACTGAGGCTCTTCTGTGCAATCTCGACTCTATCGCCGCAAAAGGGTTCCTCGTCGGTCAGCAGGATGCTACGCTCTATGGCATAGGGTGGGAGGGAGACAGTGCCCGATCCGACATCAAGAGCATCTGCAGCGAGTCGCCAGCTGTCGTAGGTTTCGAGATTGGAGGCATCGAGATGGGCAGTAAAACCAATATCAATGGCTTCTCTTTCGATACTATCCGCCGTGCAGTCCTTGCGCAATACGACTGTGGTGGCGTCTGTCTCCTTTCGTGGTACGTAAAGAAAGCACCATCCGCTGACCAGATAGACCGGCTCTGCGACTTCCTCAATACGCTTGAAGAGCCTTACGGAGTGCGTGTTCCAGTCATTCTCCGACCTTGCTCCAACGGGCTGAATGCACAGTTCTGGCAGACCCTTCATGAACGGTTTGAGGATAAGGATGTGGTGAATGCTCTCGTTGCTTACACTGTTTCCCCGCTTTCCGCCCGCTCTGATGCGTCAGGAAAGCAGTCTTCTGACCTCAAGGAAATGATGGAGAACATCGACTTGCTCGGCATCGAACAGTTTGATTTGACAAAGTCTACTGACAAAGATACCATGGGCGTGTATTCAAAGCAGTTGGATGAGTCACTGTCCAGCCTCGAAAAGATGGGTAAAGAATATTCCAAACCCGTCGCCATCTTTGCGACAGGAGCCGAGTCTGTGCCTTATGAGTCGTGGTTTACTGAGGTTCTTCTTCCGGTACTCGACAAGCATAAGTTCGCTTTCATCCTTTTCGGAAGGAATGACAATCGTCAGCCCGGCCATTTCTTTGTACCGTTCCCAGGTCATCCAGCCGCCTCTGACTTCACCAGATTTGCCAATTCCCCAAGGACAATTTTCCTAAAAGAAGCTAATGGAATGTATATTTTGAGGTGAGTATTATCTCATGAGGCAGTATGGGGCTTCGAGTGATGATGCCATTCTTCAAGAATGCCTTTAGATTGTTCCATGCATCTGATGTCATTGCCTTTATTATAAGCCCTTGCTTTGTGGCGTTACGATATACTTGACTCTCAATGACATGTTCTTGGCTGATAAATGGTAAAAGCATCCTAACTTCACAGTCGGGATGCTTTTTCGTTTTTTTGGCTAATAATCTTAAGTCGTAAAACAGATATTTGATTTTTTCATTTTTCAGTTCCTAAAGAGGTATGTTTCCATGCTTCTTTGGCGGGTTGCTCTGGTTTTTGTTTCTTGTCATTTCAAGAGCTTGAATCAATCGGATTCGAGTATCGCATGGGGCGATGATCTCATCGATATAACCGAGTCGGGCAGCAGGAAGAGGATTGGCAAATTTCTCCTTGTATTCCTCGATCTTCTCCTTTCGCTCTTCTTCGGAAGCCTTTCTGTAGAGGATGTTGCAAGCGCCTTCTGCACCCATGACGGCTATCTCTGCAGTAGGATATGCGAGGTTTACGTCCGCACCGATGCATTTTGAGTTCATTACTATGTAGGCACCGCCGTAAGCTTTTCTGGTGATGAGAGTTATCTTGGGTACTGTAGCCTCTGCAAAGGCATAGACGATCTTGGCTCCGTGACGAATGATGCCATTATGCTCCTGATTGACTCCAGGCATAAATCCCGGGACATCCTCGATTGCGACGAGAGGAATATTGAAGCAGTCGCAGAAACGTATGAAGCGTGCTGCTTTGTCACTTGCGTCAATGTCCAGTGCTCCAGCAAGATAATTCGGCTGGTTTGCCACGATACCGACTGTTCTGCCTGCCATTCGTCCGAAACCGATTACGATGTTCTTTGCAAATTCAGACTGTATCTCAAAGAAATATTGCTGGTCGCAGATAGGCTCTATGATGTCGTGGATGTCGTAAGGCTGGTTTGTATCTGTAGGTACCACATTGTCGAGTTCATGGCAGACTCTTGTCACTTCGTCCGTTATCGGGTGGACGGGAGGATCCTCCATGTTGTTTGAAGGGATGAAACCTATGAGCTCACGGATGGTCATCAGAGTCTCTTCATCGTCTGTGCACACGAAATGGCTTACGCCACTTGCTGAATTATGAGTACTTGCACCTCCTAAAGTCTCCTTGTCGATATCTTCGTTTGTCACGGCTTTCACTACGTCAGGTCCGGTGACGAACATCTGGCTCTGTCCTTTCACCATCAGGATGAAGTCTGTCAGGGCGGGAGAGTAGCATGAACCGCCGGCGCAAGGTCCCATGATTGCGCTGAACTGAGGTATGACTCCGCTCGCCATCACGTTGCGCTTGAAGATATGTGCGAAGCCATTGAGCGATTCTACGCCCTCCTGTATCCTTGCGCCGCTGGAGTCGTTGAGCCCGATGATGGGCGCTCCGTTCTTGATGGCAAGGTCCTGCACCTTTGCTATTTTCTGAGCGTTGGCTGCGGAAAGCGATCCTCCGAGCACGCCAAAGTCGAATGCATATACGAAGACGATGCGTCCATCTATCTTTCCGTAGCCAGATATGACACCATCTCCCTCGATGCGCTTGTTCTCCATTCCGAAGTCATTGCATCTGTGTACGACAAGCTTGTCGAGTTCCACGAAAGTATTGCTGTCGAGGAGCGTTTCTATTCGTTCCCTTGCTGTAAGCTTTTTCTGTTTTTCCACGTGTTTACTGTTCATTAAGTTCTAATTTGACAAGAATCTGGTCTGCGCCCACGCTGTCGCCTTCTGCTATGAGAACATCCTTGATGGTGCAGTCAGAAGATACCTTGTAGTTTGATTGCATCTTCATGGCCTCCATGGTGAAGAGGGTATCATCAGCCTTGACTTTGTCTCCTTTCTTCACATACACCTTTACTATCTTGCAGGGCATGGGTGATGTGATTGTGTCTGCTTGTACGGAATCATTGCGTCTTTTCCTCATCCTCATGTATTTTGCCTGTGAGTCGAGGATGTTGATGGTATATGAAGAGTAGTTGAGCTTGACGTTGTAATGCTTGTTTCCTGCAGATTTTATCATTTCCGCATTATAGGAATTACCTCCGTAGATGATGGAGCAAGTGCCGTTTTGCAGCATTGCCACATCCACGTCATACACCTTTCCGTCGATGTCGATGCTGACTTTGTTGTCATCCTTGCTCAATAGAGTCACTTCCTGAATTTTATTTCCTACCTGTATTTCCATGTTATACTCGTAATACGCCTTTTTGCAGTCCGAAAGAACGCCATCTGCTGATGGTCGAACCGTCATTGTTTATATATGGAGATTCATTCTCATCGAGGTTCATCAGATAATCGATATATGCCGCTATGACAGCCATTTGCTCCGAGTCGTTCTTGAAACCCGACCGTGGGCGCAGTCTGTCCTCGTTTTTTTCCACGAAGAGAGTGTCGTAGTTGCCGTTCTTGAAGTCTGGCACGTCGATGATGCGGCGTAGGTATCTGATGTTTGTAGTGAGACCTGTTATCTTGTATTCATACAGCACCCGGCGCATTCTCTCTATGGCATATTCGCGTGTTGTGGCCCATACGATGAGTTTTCCTATCATCGGGTCATAGTGGATAGGTATCTCATATCCTTCATATACGTAGGAATCTATTCGTGTCCCTATGCCTGAAGGCTCGGTGAGCTGCTGGATGATGCCCGGTGAAGGCATGAAGCCATGTTCTGTATCCTCTGCACAGATGCGGCACTCGATGGCATGTCCATGCTGGCGAAGGTCCTCCTGCCTGAAAGAGAGTTCCATTCCCTGTGCGATGTCTATCTGTTGCTTGACGAGGTCAATGCCTACTACTTCCTCAGTTATGGGATGTTCTACCTGCAGGCGGGTGTTCATCTCAAGGAAATAGAACTTGTGGTTCTTGTCCACGAGAAACTCAATCGTGCCCGCGCCTTCGTAGCCTACGGCCTTTGCGGCGGCAACAGCCTTTGCTCCCATCTCCATACGGAGGTTGTAGTCGATGAAGGGCGATGGAGATTCCTCTACTATCTTCTGGTGACGACGTTGTACGGAGCATTCGCGGTCGAAGATATGTACCACGTTGCCATGCTTGTCGCCAAGAATCTGGAATTCGATATGATGCGGCTCTTCCAGGAATTTTTCGATATAGACAGTGTCATCACCGAATCCTGCCACTGCTTCGCTTCTAGCAGAATTGTACATTTCTATCACGTCCTCCTCCCGTTCTATAAGGCGCATGCCTTTGCCGCCACCTCCCATGGAGGCTTTGAGCATCACGGGGAATCCTATGCGCTTCGCTGTCTCTACGGCTTCCTCGGCGGTTCTGATAGGCTCTTCCGTGCCTGGCACTACAGGAACGCCGGCGGCAATCATTGTCTTGCGGGCGCTGATTTTGTCGCCCATCATGTCCATAGTCTCTGGGCGTGGCCCTATGAATATGAATCCCTCCTGCCGGCATCTGCGTGCAAACTCGGAATTTTCAGAGAGAAAGCCGTAACCGGGATGGATAGCGTCCACCTGATGCTTGCGTGCAGCCTCCATGAGGTGGTCTATGTTGAGATAACTGTCAGCACTCTGTGCACCTCCGATGCACTCTGCCTCATTTGCAAAAAGCACATGGCGTGAGTATCTGTCGACCGTACTGTAAACGGCGACTGAGCGGATTCCCATCTCATAGCAGCTTCGCATCACGCGAATCGCTATCTCGCCACGGTTTGCTACTAATACTTTTCTAATCATCAATCTGAATTGTATTTTGTGTTTTTATTGTCTGTCTGGATAATTGTCTTCCTTTTTTTACATTGCAATAGGGATGCTGAAGTGTGGCTGTCTCTGAATCCGATTGCAGATGATACAATCTCCATCTGCTCGGCAAGCGACGAGTTCGTCCCCGCATTGGCTGTCGTGATAGTGTCATTGACGGCATAAGCAAGACTTCCTGAATTGGCATCCTTCTTTTGCTGTCAGCAGTGATGGGCGCAATAGTGCCAATCCCGGATTTCTGCTGGCACATATACGCAGAATGCCTCTGATAAGTTATTTCGTACCTTACCATGAAATAAGAAAATAAAAAGATTTCCGTCGATACCCGTAATCCCGCAGGCACGCGTCACTTGAATGGCATTGGCAGGTCTTCTGACTTTGTCCTTGTGGCTGTCACGGTCTTCCCAAACGATTGGAAAAGACGGGGAAAACTTGCGTCTTCTATCTTTTCCGGTCCAGTGACCATTGGATGTGACAGTCCTGAAGAAAGGACTCACAGCATCGGGTAATGTCGCAGATTTCCACTGCATTCCCATCTTAGCTCCTATGCGCAATCTCTTGCGATGGAGAACCAAATGCGCTGCAAAGGTAGTCTTTTTCTGTCAAATAGCCAAGAAATGACATGAAAAAGTTGCAAAAACTGATATTTCCATGTTTTTGTCTTTACCTTGTTATATATATAGGGGGCTTCTCTATAAAGAGTCTCAAAAGATGCAACGCAAGTTGTTGCAGTTCCAGACAGTAGTGTTCCGCATGGGATGCAGTTCAGAGTGTTAAAGCAGAGGTCGAAGACGTAACGCTTTGTATAAGCATCTTTTGCCCACAGATGCCTTGAAATTATGCTTGCGTTTATCTTATGGAATGCCAGTAATAATATAAAAAACAGCCTTTCCGTAGCGAGTACAAGAATATGACAAAAAAAGCAAAGATGAAATGGGGAATTCACATTACCTTTGCACTCGTAAATCGGAGACGGACACCGCTCTTCGAGCGACACGCCCTATTTACTTCGTGCGAGTCTTCGACAAGTTTGCACTCGTAAATCAGAGACGGGCACCGCTCTTCGAGCGACACGCCATATCGGTTTCTTTAATCTCTTCGACAAATCACGCCGCCTACTAATCAATAAAAGACTAAAACAATGAGACATTTCCTTACATTTTTTATCATGACCATTCTCGCCTTTTGCGCAAGCGCAGAAGCCATTGCCGCAAAGCAGTCACCTCGACAAAAGCTGATACAGCGACTCGCAAAGATACAAAAAAATGGATATATGTACGGACACCAGGACGATACTTTCTATGGCATCACATGGGACTGGGACCTCAATCGCTCTGACACCTACGATCTCGTGGGCGACTATCCCGCTGTCATGGGCTTTGATCTCGGCGGTATCGAAATGGCAGACACAAAGAATCTCGACTCCGTGCCTTTCGAAAGGATACGTCAAGAGATTATAAGGCAGCATGAACGTGGAGGTATAGTGACCATCTCATGGCATCCTCGCAATCCTCTCCTCGGCACTACTGCATGGATTGCCAGCGACACCACTGCGTATAATCAGGCTGTCGAGGCTCTCGGCAAACTCAGACAGGAGGAAATTATCAGCCAGTTGCCTGACCCTAAGCATACCGTCCGCTCCATTCTTCCTGGTGGAAAAAAGCACGAACTCTATAATCTTTGGGTGAAAAGGGTGAGCGATTTCCTCGTTTCGCTGAAAGACAGCAAAGGTAATCAGATTCCTCTCATATTCCGCCCTTGGCATGAGAATAATGGTTCTTGGTTTTGGTGGGGACAGGACAACTGCTCGGATGAAGAGTTTCATGCACTTTGGAACTACACCCAAGACTGCATCAATGCTGTGCCTGTTGCTTCTTCCACGCTGAAGGACTATCTCGTATGGTCGTATTCTCCGAATCTTTCCGGAGCATGGACCGAAGCAGAGTGGCTCGTGCGCTATCCTGGCGACGACCGTGTGGATCTCATTGGCGAGGATGCTTACCAGTGGGGCACGGAGGCTGACTTTATCAAGCAACTGGACTCTGACCTAAATATCATCACTAAGATAGCATCCGAACGTGGAAAACTGATTGCTGTCACTGAGTGTGGCTATCAGAATTCACCTGACTCTACGTGGTGGCAGCGCGTCTTCAAACCCCTTGTGGAGAAATATCCGGTATGCTATTTCCTGCCTTGGCGTAACTATAGCAAGGACCATTTCGGTGCTTCTCCTGCAGCAAAGACTGCTGATGATTTCAAGGCTTGGGCAAAACAAAAACGCTTTCTCTTCGTTAATGATATAAAGAGGATGTGATAATAGTGAGTTCTTCGGCAAAAACATAAACTCAAAACAAAAGCAAATAATAACAAGACACTATAATTATCCAATGAATTATCAAGAAAGAATAAAGGCTCTCAGAGAGCATCACGAGCAACTCCTCTCCCGTCCCAACCAGAAAAAGGAATGGGGAAACGGTATATATGACAAGTATGTAAACCCCGTTCTCACTGCGGAGCACACCCCGCTGGAGTGGAAATATGACTTCTGCGAGAAGGATAATCCTTACCTCATGCAGCGCATCATGGTCAATGCAACGCTAAATAGCGGTGCGATAAAGTGGCACGGCAAGTACCTTCTCGTGGTTCGCGTCGAGGGTGCTGACCGAAAGAGCTTCTTCGCAGTGGCTGAGAGTCCTAATGGTATAGACAATTTCCGCTTCTGGGAAGCACCTATCACCATGCCTGACGATGTCATTCCTGCCACCAATATCTATGATATGCGCGTCACAGCTCATGAGGATGGCTGGATATACGGTGTATTCTGTGCTGAGCGTCATGATGACACAAAACCGGGAGACCTCAGCGCTGCCACTGCCACAGCAGGCATTGCTCGAACCAAGGATTTCAAGACGTGGTACCGTCTGCCTGACCTCAAGACCAAGTCGCAGCAGAGAAACGTAGTGTTGCATCCTGAGTTTGTGGATGGCAAGTATGCTTTCTACACACGTCCGCAGGATGGTTTCATCGATACAGGTTCAGGTGGTGGCATCGGTTGGGCTTTGATTGACGACATCGAGCACGCTGAAGTGAAGGAAGAGACTATCATAAATGCGCGCCATTACCATACTATCACCGAGGTGAAGAATGGTGAAGGTCCTCATCCTATCAAGACAGATCGCGGTTGGCTGCATCTTGCACATGGTGTTCGTGCCACTGCCGACGGCCTCCGCTATGTCCTCTATCTCTATATGACGAGCCTTGAGGACCCTACCAAGACGATTGCAAAGCCTGGTGGCTTCTTCCTTGTGCCGGACAGCGATGAATATCTCGGCGATGTGATGAATGTGGCATTCGCCAATGGATGGATTGCTGACGGAGAGCATGAGGACGGTCTGCACAGAGGAGACGACAGAGTGCTCATCTATTATGCTTCCGCTGACACACGAATGCACGTGGCAACCTCCACTATTGACAAACTCGTGGACTACTGCATGAACACTCCTGAAGACGGACTCTTCACCGCTTCTTCTGTAGAGGCCATCAAGGCTCTGATAGCAAAGAACAAGAAGAACGTGTAATGGGTTGTCGGTTATTGGTCGTTGGTTGTCGGTTATCGGTTATCGGTTATCGGTCATCGATCAATCGCTAATCGCAAATATACCAACAGCCAACAACCGAAAACCAACCACCACCCCAACAGCCACTGTGTCGGGCGCGTTGCCGCCCGATTCCCCTACCTAAACCAGAAATCAAAAGAACTAACCTCATGGTAAGTATAAAAGAAAAAATAGGTTACGCCTTAGGCGATGCCGCATCAGGCGGAATAACATGGAAGATAATGTCAACGGCTTTCCCGCTGTTTTTCACCAACGTCTTCGGACTCACATTCGCCGATGCCGCGGCATTGATGCTTGTAGCACGTATGTTTGATGTAGTCACCGACCCGCTGATGGGAAGCCTTGCCGACCGTACACAGTCCCGTTGGGGAACGTATCGTCCGTGGCTTATCTTCGGAGCAATACCGTATGGACTCATCTTCGCTCTGTTGCTCTTCACCCCCGACTTAGGTCCTACGGGCAAGCGTATCTGGGCTTACACTCTCTATCTCATGATGATGGCTGTCTATACTATGGTCAATGTGCCGTATGGCTCACTGCTCGGAGTGATGACAGAAGATGATGATGAGAAGAATCAATTCTCTTCTTATCGTATGGTGGGAGCCTATGCTATGGGCTTCGTCACGCTACTTTCTTTCCCTTATCTCCAGCAGATGGTGGGAGGAAGCGCACAGCATCAGTATGCCGTGCTGGGAGCTTCGTTTGGCTTGCTTGCCTGCATCATGAATATGGCTTCGAAAGGGCGCCGAAGAGCATACAAGTCACTTCTCCTAT
>URJQ01000046.1 GCA_900548195.1 uncultured Prevotella sp. | reverse complement strand
CATCGACTAAAGAACGCAATATGGAAATTGCGGAAGTTATTTTTTAAACATTACTTAAGATATTATTTCTCCCGTTCCTCGCTCTGGAAGTCGATGGTAGATCCTGTGATAGGGCTTACCTTGTAGGAAGTATTCACCTTCTTATTGAACAGGATGGCAGCGAGATTGTCCAGTCTGCCAAACTGAGCATAGGAGATATCCTGCTCCAAGCAGATGTTTTCATTCTTCTCCACGGTGATATGAGCGCGTCCAGGCACGTTGACATAGAGCCCGGTCTCGTCCTTCTGCTTCTGTTTCTCCTTCTCGGTGCGGGTGTCTTCCGGTGTCTGATGTAGGTCGGAGACACTAATATAATAAGGTTCGCCCGCGAGATCGTCAGCATCCACCATGCCGAAAGCATCGGAGAAGCGGAACAATAAGCGTCTGCTTACTTCGCGATCAGGGCTTACAGTGATGATGACCTCAGAGGTATCGATGCTGGTGTTGCCCTCGAAGAGAGAGCGGAGAGCCTTCTCCTGATTGTCAAGCGAAAGCAGCATGAGGCGCAACTGTTCGCCATCCTTAGGCATAGTCTCAGCTGTGCCACGGGTGAGTTCGTTGCGTGAGTTGCGTATCTCGTAGATTTCTTCAGCGCAAAGCTGTGCCATCTTAGCCTTACTGCCAGCAGCAAGGATGGTCTCATTCATATATTCGCGTGGATTGAGTGGCTTTACCTTTTTAGAAGGGACGAAATGGCGGTCCTCTGATATAGGCATTGGCTCCGTGTTGACCGACTGCAGGATGCCGTCATCGCTGATGTAAAGCTTGGAGATGGTCAGTTTCGGACTGATACGAGCATTGAAAAACTTAGAAGTGTCTGCCACTCCGACAGCCTTCATCTTCATATCCACGATGCGATATGAGGTCTTTGAGTCGAGAGCAGCTTCGCCAATCTTGAGGTAACGGTCAGCAAATTCAGCAAATTCTCCCGGCTTGAACACCTTTTTCTCCACGAGTACAGTAAACTGAAGCGCAGTCTTAGGAAGGTAATAAGAAGAGCCTTCGATGACAGGAGCCTGAGCATTAGCGCCAGAAAGGAGTGCTATTAGCAGGATAAGAGTAGAAAATATCTTCTTCATTATTATTTATTTTTTCAGTTGTATAAAAGCTTTTGGCAGATAATTGATGATGTCTCCAGCGGTGAGACTTTCCTCTCCGAGGTCGTTTGCAGCGAGGTCTCCAGCCAACCCGTGGAGATAAACGCCGAGGATAGAGGCTTCCTCACGAGAGTAGCCACGGGCAAGGAGACCCGTAATGATGCCTGTCAGCACGTCGCCAGAGCCAGCTGTCGCCATTCCGGCATTGCCGGTGCTGTTGAAACAGACGTGTCCGTTAGGCATACAGATGGCAGTATAGTGTCCTTTGAGAATGACGTAAGCTCGCAGTTGCTGTGCTAAATCCACGGCGCGTGTCAGTCTTTCAAAGTCATCATTTGAGGCATTGCCCACCAGTCTGTCCAATTCTTTAGGGTGAGGAGTAAGGATAAGACCTTCAGGTAGTTGCTGCATCCATGCTCTATGCGAAGCCAAGACGTTGAGAGCATCAGCATCTATCACCATCGGAGTCTTGTTGCTACGTATCTGGGCGATGACGGCAATGGCGGTGGTTTCGCTTAGTCCGATGCCAGGACCTATGCCAATGGCTTCATATATCGAAGTTTCTGATGGCTGGGAGAATATAGTTTCCTCCTTGTCTAATTGCAGAATAGCCTCCGGAACCGATATTTGCATAATGTCATAATTGCGTTTCGGGATGTGAACTGTCAGTTTTCCGATTCCAGAGCGCAGACAAGCCCGAGCTGCAAGTATGCCGGCGCCAGCCATTCCGTAGGTACCAGCAATGAGAAGAGCGTGCCCCATATTGCCTTTATGCACGAAAGCATCGCGTGGGAGCATCATTTCGCGCGCTTCTTTCTCCTCCATGATGGAGTAGTTGGATGCTATTTTCTCTATTCCCTCAGCGCTGAGGTTGATGTCGAGCACGCGCACCTCTCCCAAAAGAGGCTGTATGTCAGCCATCATCATGCAGAGTTTTCTGCTTCCGAGCGTGAGAGTCATGTCCGCCCGTATGATGTTTGCTCGCACATTGTATGTGTTGTCTTCCGTCATCATGCCCGACGGAATGTCGATGCTGACCACTTTTGCCTTCGACGCATTGATGTATTTCACCACCGATGCGAATCCTCCAGTGAGCGGTTTGTTGAGCCCGGAGCCGAAGAGTCCATCGATTACGAGCGTATCTTCAGTGAGAGTAGGAGGCTCGAATTCCTGCGTTATCTCGGTGAACCCTTTGAGATTGCGCACCTTTTTCAGTCGTTCGCGGTTTTGTTCACAGTCAGGAGACAGCCGTCCGGTAGTGTTGAAGAGATACACTTTGACAGAGAAATGCTGCGCAGTGAGCATCCTTGCCACCGCAAGGGCATCGCCACCATTGTTTCCCGGTCCTGCAAACACTACGACAGGAGTGCTTGCCTGCCACGTGTCAACGATGGCATTGGTAAGCATAGTCGAAGCCCTCTCCATCAGGTCGATGGATGAGATGGGTTCATTCTCTATAGTATATTTGTCCAATTCGTGGATCTGCGCACTTGTGAATATCTTCATCTTCTCTTTTCGTTAGTGCTCGGTTGAGGGCAGTTGGGGCGATATCTATCATGCAATGCACGGCTGGAAAACCGCATTGAGACAGGAGCATTGTAGCTTGAACTTTTTATCAAGAAATCAATGGTAATCTCGCTGTCGCTTAATCGCCCTACTACTCTTTTTAATATATTTAGTTGCAAAAATACAAAATTTATATCATTCTTTTGTCTTTTATCCTTTTTTTTTAGTAATTTTGCCACAAATTAGTGAATTTACGATGGTTAAACGAGTACAATTACACGATAAGACATTCGAATTGAGCATTCCGCAAGAGGAATTGCATGAGAACATCAGAAAGGTGGCAGCCTTAATAAACAAAGACTATGAGGGCAAGCATCCGCTCATTCTTGGTATGCTCAATGGGGCATTTATGTTCTGTGCCGACTTGGTACGAGAGCTTACTGTGCCTTGCGAGATAAATTTTGTCAAGTATTCATCATATTCCGGTACGCAGAGCACAGGAAAAGTAAGCGAGGTTCTCGGTCTGACTATGGATGTGTCAGGTCGCGATATTATTGTCGTGGAGGACATCGTGGAGACGGGATGCACGCTTTCCAGTCTCAAGGAGAGACTCAAGGAGATGAATGTGGCTTCGACTTCTATCTGCTCCATGTTCTTCAAGCCGTCATGTCTCAAGACGGACCTCAACGTGGATTACCCAGCTATGGTCATCCCTAACGATTTCATCGTGGGCTACGGACTCGACTATAATGAGGCTGGACGCGAGTTGAAGGATATCTATACCCTCGTAAGTGAGTAGTGAAAACTATGGTTTGTCAGCGTGAAATGGTGGCGCTGACATTACAATATCATATAGTAGAACAACCAAATCACAAAAATCAAAACAAAGAAACAACAATTCCAAATCATCTTAAGTACAAAAAGCAATGAAGAACATCGTAATCTTTGGTGCACCAGGTTCTGGTAAAGGCACACAGAGCGATAAGATTATCGCTGAATTTGGAGTAGAGCATATCTCTACAGGTGACGTCCTCCGCGGAGAAATCAAGGCTGGAACAGAGCTCGGAAAGACTGCTTCCGCTTACATCAACGAGGGTAAACTTGTGCCAGATGCTCTTATCGTGGATATGCTTGCTGCTACTCTCGATGCTAAAGGCAGTGATATCAATGGCGTAATCTTTGATGGTTTTCCACGCACTATCGCTCAGGCTGAGGCTCTCGACGCAATGCTCAAGGAGCGCGGACAGCAGGTGAATATCGTAGTAGGTCTCGAAGTAAATGATGAAGAGCTCATCAAGCGCATCATTGCTCGTGGTAAGACCAGCGGACGTGCTGACGATAACGAGGAGACAGCTAAGAAGCGCCTCGCCACTTACTACTCTCAGACTCTCCCATTGAAGGACTTCTACGTAAATCAGGGCAAGTATGCCAAGATTCATGGCGTAGGTTCTATCGACGACATCTATGCTGAAATCAGCAAGGCTATCGCAAACGCTTAAATAAAGGTTGTGGTTTTGTTGTTTTGTGGTTTTGTTGTTTTGTTGTCGGTAGTCGGGTCTGAATTCCCTTCTCTGTCAAGCAAACAACAAAACAACAAAACAACAAAACAACCAAACAACAGAATATATGGAAAGTAACTTCGTAGATTACGTTAAGATTCAGTGCCGATCGGGCAAAGGAGGCAGGGGTTCCATGCACCTCCGACACGTGAAATACAACCCTAATGGCGGACCGGACGGCGGTGACGGCGGAAAGGGAGGAAGCATTATCCTTCGTGGAAACCATAACTACTGGACGCTCCTGCATTTGCGTTTCCAGCGTCACATCTATGCAGAGCATGGAGGCAACGGCGGAAGAGACAAATGTCATGGCACCAATGGCAAGGATATCTATATTGACGTGCCATGCGGTACTGTCGTGTATAATGCCGAAACGGGTAAGTATGTCTGCGATGTTATGGAAGACGGACAGGAAATAGTGCTCCTAAAGGGCGGACGTGGCGGACTGGGAAACTATCAGTTCCGCACCTCTACCAATCAGGCGCCACGCTACGCACAGCCTGGCGAGCCGATGCAGGAGATGACTGTCATCATGGAACTCAAGCTTCTGGCTGACGTGGGACTGGTAGGTCTCCCTAATGCAGGCAAGTCCACGCTTCTGTCTGCGCTGTCTTCTGCCAAGCCGAAGATAGCCAACTATCCATTTACCACGCTCGAACCATCGCTCGGTATCGTGGCTTATCGTGACCATCAGTCGTTTGTGATGGCTGATATCCCTGGAATTATCGAGGGAGCTGCTGAGGGAAAAGGTCTCGGACTACGCTTCCTCAGACACATCGAGCGCAACTCCTTGCTCCTCTTTATGGTGCCTGGAGATACTGACGACATCAAGAAGGAGTATGAACTCCTGCTCAATGAGCTGGAAAAGTTTAATCCTGATATGCTGCAGAAGCACCGCGTGCTCGCAGTGACCAAGTGCGACCTCCTTGATGAAGAACTGATGGAGATGCTCAGGGAAACCCTTCCAGAGGACCTTCCGGTGGTATTCATCTCCAGTGTCACAGGTTTCGGACTCAATGACCTGAAAGATGTGCTCTGGAAAGAACTCAATGCCGAGAGCAATAAGATAGCAGGTGTCATCGCAGAAGACACTATCGTGCATCGTGATAAGGACCTTTCATATCTCGCAGCTGAGGTATATGACGAAGATCGCGATGCTGACGAAGAAATATTTGGAACAGACGAAGGCGAAGAAGATGACTTCGAGGACTTCGATGACGATGAAATCGAATACATCGACGAAGGCAACGTCGAGGACGTAGATGATGAAGGCATCGAATACATCGACGAAAGCGAAATAGAAGACCTTGACGATTTCGAATATGAAGAACCTTCGGAGCCTAAATAGTAAGGTTAAAGAATGAATTACGAAATACTTTCTTCGGGGAAAAATATGGAGTTTGTTGGCGATCACCGACCGCTGACAGGCTCCATATTTTTTACTACCGACCGCACGATAGGGCGCAATCCGCGGCTCATCAGTGAGGCTCTGAGGCGATTATATCCTTCATTTTCTGCCTTCGATGGTGACCCAAAGCGCTTCGATCGCCCACATCAGACGCACACAGACCGCATCCTTCAGGTCACGGAAGCGTTCTTCTCCCTGCCTGAAGAGGAACGTAAAGCGCTGATGGAAGGCATTGACGCCGTGGTCAGCGACGTGCGAAACGTCTGCCTTGGCATATCTACTGCCGACTGCATACCCGTACTGGTCTATGACAAAGCCCATCACTGTGCCGCTGCAATACATGCAGGATGGCGAGGAACAGTGGTGAGAATAGTGGAAAAAGCCATTCAGAAGATGCAGGAGCTCTATGCCACCGCCCCAGAGCAGTGTGAGGCTGTCGTCGGTCCAGGCATAAGTCAGCAGAGCTTTGAGGTAGGCTGGGAGGTGTATAAAGCCTTTGAAGAGGCTGGCTTCCCTATGCAAGACGTAACAGTAGAGATGCCTTCCAGTGATGGAAACGGCACACGTCCGCATCTCGACTTGAAGGAGATAAACCGTCTCCAACTGCTTTCCGCAGGTATTCTCCCAGAGAATATCAGCGTGAGCACAATAGATACATATACCGATACCCGCTTCTTTTCAGCAAGAAGAGAGCAGAAAGGCACAGAGAAATGCGGAAGAATACTTTCCGGTTTCATACTTTCTTAATGTTTATATAGGCATCAGCAGGTCGTCATTCCTATTTTGATAATGAATTGACAGTTTTTGATAATGAATTGACAGTCAGAGATTGATTTCATTATTCTAAAAAAATAATTCCGGAACGTCTGCTTGTTAGCCAACTTTCTTAATGTAAAAGAGTTAATACTAAAACTGTTGTATTTATGCAACGAATCTATAGACTACTGACAATTATAGTGATCTCGGCGTTCGCTATAGTGGCAAGAGCGCAGTATGATGACGAGATTCAGATTCCTATCCCGCAGTGGCACATGACCCAGATGACGCAGGATAGGCAGGGCATGATTTGGTTTGCCACGTGGAATGGCCTGTGCCGTTATGACGGCTACGACTTTGTGGTGTTCAAGAACAGACCAGGTGACGGTATTGACATCCGTTCCGACCGCGTCAGAGGCGTGATGCTCGGAAGGGATGGAAATCTCTATTGCCGCGTGGAAGAGGAGATATTATGCTTTAATCTCTCCACGTATAAATACGAAAGGACGTCATGTAAGTCGCTGAAGGACGTGGAAATAAAGGGTTACGGCAAAACAAAAGACCGTGAGAAATACTTCGCCCGTGCTGTCAATGACGACGTGAGAAGAGTGTTTACCGACCAGCAAGGCAATATATGGATACTCAGAAGGTATGGCGCTGCAAAGATAGTGAAGCCGCATACTCCAATGCAATGGCTTGACTGCGTGAGCAAAAACGTGGTCAGATGTATGTATCATGATGCGCAAAATCATCAGATATGGATTGGAACAAAGGATGCCGGCATAGTGACCGTAGTGGATGAGAAGGCTAATCTCATAGGTTATCTTGACAAGCAGGGCAACCTCACCAGCCATCCGGTCAATCTCTTTCCAGTCTATTCCATGGCAAGAACATCGCCAAAGACCTTATGGCTTGGAGCAAAGCCTGACGGACTGTTCCGACTACGCCAGAAGAGCGCGACATCATATCAGATAGAAAAAATACCGTTTGCCGACATTCCGAGCGAGAATATCTATGACATGAAGCTCGACAAGCAAGGCAGAATGTGGATTGCCACGTATGGAGAAGGCATTTTTCTCTGTCCTAATCCGGAGGCGCAGCATCCTGTATTCCATTCTCTGGCTCATCTGACAAAAGGCATGAGAAAAGAGACTGGAAAGGCAAGGCGCATCTATCTTATGCCTGACGGCAAGCGCATGATAGCCTGTACGGTAGGAGGAATATTGGTGATAGACAATATCTCGGGCAATGACGTGAGCAAATTTAAGGCTACGCTCCATCGTCGTGAGCCAGACCGTGCCTCCAGTCTGAGCAATTCTGCTACGCTGAATATCGCCTTTCCCGAAAAGGAAGGACAGAAGATGTATGTCAGTACCGAGAGCGGAGGAGTCAACAAACTCCTTTCCAAGGACATTACTGACCCGCATTTAGAGTTTCAGCATCTCGGTCCGGCGCAGGGGATATGCTCTGATGACGTGCTTAGCGCCACGAGATTAGGCGATGATGTCGTCATAGTAAGCATAGATGATGTCTCTATCTATGACCCTCAGACGGACGAATCGTGCATCTATACCACTCCGTTCTGGGGCACTCAGCTCCGCTTCTCCGATGCTTCTCCTCTCCGCCTTTCTGATGGCAGATGGATGTTTGCCATGGAAAATGGAGTGATGCTCGTGCCGGGAAATGTGTGGAAGCAAAAGACGTACAGTCCGAAAATCGTCATCTCGTCTGTGAAAATAGAGAATAATGAGACGCAATACAATGTCAATGACATCGACACCATCGTGCTCGAAAGCGATGAGCGCAACGTAAACATCTCATTTGCAGCCATAGATTTCAGTGCAGAGCAGAGACTGCTGTATCAGACTCGCTTCAAGTCGGGCGAATGGGAAGCGCCGACCGAAGACCATAATGCACGCCTTTACGACCTTGTGCCGGGCGAGCATACGCTGCAGATACGCAGCACCAATGCTCAGGGACTATGGACAGACAATGTACGCTCGGTGATTATCATCGTCAAGCCGCATTGGTATGAGACGTTATGGGCAAAGGCTTTGTATCTCCTTATCCTCGTGGTCATCATCTCCGGTGTCACACACCTTATATATTATATACGTGAAATAGACCGCCAGCGCAGCGATACATTGAACGCATACCTCGCCCTTCTGCAGAAATCCACGGTGCAACATACCGACAACAAGGAGAAAGTCATTACGCAAGAGATACCAAACAGTATTCCTGTCAGTCGTCAGAATCCAGAAGATGAGGCGTTTATGGCAAAACTTCTTGCAGCAGTCGATGCCAATATAGGCAACAGCGATGCCGGCGTTGACGATTTGGCGGATGCCGTGGCAATGTCGAGAAGCAGTCTGACGCGCCGCACAAAGCATCTCCTTGGTATCACTCCGTCCGACCTGCTACGTGAAGCGAGGATGAAACTGGCGTGCAGTCTGCTGCGTGAACACAGCCATCACACCATCTCCGAGGTGGCTTATTCCTGCGGATTCTCCGACCCCAAGTATTTCGCGAAGTGCTTCAAGGCCTCAGTCGGCATGAGTCCGAAGCAGTATAGCCAAGGCTCTAACGAAGATAATAAATGATTCCTGTAAAGTAGGTGATCAGAATTATTTTTATAATAATGAAAAACAATTATTATTATCTATTCATTAAAAAATAATTTTGATTACCTACTTAATATGTATGCCATCCATTTTCTGGTAGTATTCGTTGCATAGAATTGTCCAATTTTCCTGTTTTTTGGAAATGGCGAAAAGCCTGCTTTGCAACGACTTGAAAATCAATATATTGTAAAAGCATAGTTATTAGGCGGTAAAAGCATAGACATTGCCGCCTAATAACTATGCTTTTACAATGTAATATCTATCCTTTTTCATCGTGATAGCTCCGTCATCGCTTCGTAATAGCATCCCAACCTCCCTTTTGTTCTGTTTTTCCCTTTCGTCATTTCAGCGGATATACTTGGCTGGAAAATAGTAAGAAGGATGGGTCGCGTAGTTATTGATTTCGTCAATAGGGCATGATTCTGCGTAATGCTCAATATTCGCAGCATCAAGCAACTATGATATAATGAGGTCTGTTGTCTTTTCTATCATTTTACACCATAAATAATAGGGATTTACCACAGAGCAACCTTGCCTGCTATTCCCAAGTCAATAGTTGCGGTAACTACGCCCAATGCCTTGAACACTTTTCTCATTGTTGGAATAGTTATGCTATAACCTCTTTCCAATCGGGAAATCTGCGCTCTTTTCACTCCGATACGCTCACCAAGTTGTTCTTGCGTCAAGTTCTGTTCTATACGGGCTTTCCTGATAGCTTCGCCCAGTCTGTAAGCATGCAAAGCTTCATCCACATCACTTTCAAAAGCATCACGTTTTGGAGTGCCAACTTTGCCGAAATGCTTGTCAAGCACATTGTCCAATGGGGTAAGATTCATTTGTGCCATAATTACTTGTTTTTGAAATATTCTTTTCTGATTGCTTCAGCTTTCTCAATTTCTTTACTTGGTGTCTTCTGGGTTTTCTTAATGATGCCGTGAGTGGCAATTACCAATGTCTCTTTGTCTTTATCCCAAAAGGCGAATAAGCGATAAGCTGTTTTATTGTATAATGTACGAAACTCCCATATTTCCGAATCCTCCAATTTCTTAAAAAGTTCCTTGTTGCGTTCACCACCTGCAACACGCTTGATGTTGTAGTATATTTTGTAGGATACCGCTTCGGGTAAACTCTCAATGAAGTTTTGTGCCTCGTCTGTCAAGACAAGTCGGAATATATTTTGTGCCATACATTTCTGTTTTGCATACAAAGTTAAGTATAATGTTTCACAAATAAGAAACATTATAAAGAAAAAGGCATTGTGTCCCCCTCTTTTTAACATTTTCTGACAAGATAATTGCGTATAAGGAACTTGCTTCCTAAGCCTTTGCCCGAAGAAAAGAGTTGTTTGACAAGCAGACGTATGAATATTGGACAAGAAATTGAAACTAAGTAGGTGTTCTTGATTATTTTTATATTTAGGAGTATTAAATAGTATGGTAGATATAATCTCAGATATAAAGGCGCATAGCAAAATCATCATCCATCAGGCGTGACAGGGCAAAAATGCGTTTACAAGGGAGAGAAAATACGTCAAAAGTACACTTGTTCTTGTTTTTGACGCAATTTTCACCCTATTTGCTTCGATTTTACCCCATTTCATCGATGTTTTTGCCTACTTTTGCAATCGAAATGATTTACAAACTAACTAACTAACTAACTCTATAAAGCCCGGTTGGTTCAGCCATAAGAACCACCGGGTTTATATGAAAAAAAGACATCTGACGCCAGAAAAATAATAGACTAAAGACGGAATGCTTTCCGTCAATCAGCAAAAGGCTTTCAGAAAACCTACAAGACTAACAACAGGTGAACACATGATTTCACCACTCATTCTACATACCATTCCAAAAAGTATTTGTAAAATGATAAAAGCATTATAGGCATATACCTCTATTTTTTATAGCTGAGACACTCGCTTCAGCAGTCAGAAAGAATGAGTATATAGTCCGTAACTCTGCATTGCCCGTTTATGATGCCCAAAGCTGGGTTATCTATATAATAGGTGGAAGCAGAAGATATGGCAATTCTTCCATGCGCAGAATTTTGCCCAAAACATGAAATAGTGCGATTGGCGAATAGCCATCGCATCAGATGATAAATAAAATGACCGGATTAGAAATCCGTCAATCAACATGATGTTTCAATCGATATTATAAGTTATTAGCACAGGTAAAAAAGGTTGCTTTCAATTAAAAAAAATGTTATTTCCCCTAAAAGATAATACATAATAAAGATTTCGACATTAAGAAAGGTTAGTATTAGCTTTGGTGTCCGTCTGCTACGTGAGTAGTGGACGGATATTTTTTTATGCTATATATTTGCAAGAAAAGAAAAAAAATGCTATCTTTGCATCCGCATTAGTTGGGAAGGAACCATCCTGTCTGGCTGATAGCGAACGGGGTCTGCTAGTTCAATGGATAGAATAAGTCTCTCCTAAAGATTAGATTCGAGTTCGATTCTCGAGCGGACCACCAGCATGAAGAGTCGCTGTTAGGAAAAACACTTAATGGTGACTCTTTTTTTATTATTGGTTATTGGTTGTTGGTTGTAGGTTGTTGGTTTACAGATGAGGTAAACATAAAAAGCGACTTGCATTCTAACCAAACACCAAGCCATACGATAACTAACTGTATGACCACTAACTACTACTCAAATTCCCAAGATGAAAAAACTCTTTCCATTACTAATTCTTTGTTCTTTACTCTGCTTTAGCGAGGCGAAAGCTGTGGTATGGTTTGACGGAAAAAGTCCTGTCACCGTCTGCAAGCAGAAGAATATGGACGTGGTGGTGCAGACCGCATTCGCCATGTTTGCCGATGATATGCAGAAAGTGACTGGCTATAAGGCTATGAAAGCATCCGAAAAGCAGGCTCAGATACTGCTTTACCAGCTCAATCAATCCTCCAACGACGTAAAGAAATGCCTTCTTCGCAAAGGTATTGGCATACAGTCGCTTACTCTTAATCGTGACGGATTTGCCATAGGTGTGGCAGATGACAAGATCATTGTGGCTGGAACCAACGGTAGAGGAGTGGCTTACGGACTGCTCGAATTATCACGCATAGCTGGAGTATCACCCTGGATATGGTGGAATGACGTGGTGCCGGAGAAGAGACAGCGACTCGAATTGGACGATAGTTTCAAGACTGTGCAGAGCGCGAGCGTGGAATATCGTGGCATTTTCATCAATGATGAAGACTGGAGCTTGCGCCAATGGAGCAGTAAGACCTACGAACCAGGACCTAAAGGGCAGATAGGACCGAAGACTTACCGCCGCATATTCGAATTGCTTCTCCGCTTGAGAGCCAATGCGATATGGTCTGCTATGCACCCAGGCACTACGCCTTTCTTCCTCGTGCCGAATGCAAAGGCGGTGGCAGATAGTTGCGGTATAGTCATCGGAACGTCCCACTGTGAGCCTATGCTCCGCAATAATGTAGGAGAATGGGATGAGAAAGTGCGTGGAAGATTTAATTATATCACTAATAAAAAAGCGGTGCAGGACTACTGGATAGAACGTCTGGAAGAGGTGAAGCATTCGCGTGACAATATGTTTACCATCGGAATGCGAGGCATACATGATGGAAACATGGAGGGAGTGAAGACCGAAAAGGAGAAATTTGACGCGCTTCAGCAGGTGATAGACGACCAGCAGGAGCTGCTTCGTCAGCATATCGGCAGTCCGGAGCGCCTTGCTCAGGTATTCGTTCCTTATAAAGAGGTGCTTGATATCTATGAGAAAGGACTCAAAGTGCCTGATTATGTCACCCTGATGTGGTGTGATGACAATTATGGATACATCACTCGTCTGAGCAATTCAGAGGAACAGAAGCGCAAGGGTGGGGCAGGAGTGTATTATCATCTCAGCTATTGGGGACGTCCGCATGACCACCTTTGGCTCACCACCACACAGCCGGGACTCATCTACAACGAGATGCGACAGGCTTACGACCATAACGTCAGGAAGATTTGGATAGCCAATGTGCATGACCCGAAGGTGGCAAGTTATGATCTCGAACTGTTTCTTGACCTTGCTTGGGACATCAACTGCGTCAAGGAAAACCGTGTGGATAGCCACTATAAGGCATGGCTTGCAGCGCAGTTTGGACCGGAGGCGGCTCAGAAACTCTTCCCTGTCATGCAGACTTTCTATCGCCTTGTAGGGCAGAGACGACCAGAATTTATGGGTTGGAGTCAGGTGGAACTGGACAGAAAGCGTTACCCTCGTGGGCAATCACCTATCCAAGACACCGAGTTTACCCATGAGTTTGGCGATGAGATGATGCGCTATCTCGCAGAGTATGAGCGTATAGGTGACGCCGTAATAGATGCGGAGAAACTCGTGCCACAGCGTTTGCTCCAGCAGAATTGCAACGCTTATTTCGCAATGATAAAGTATCCAGTACTGGCTGCAGGACTGATGGCAAAGAAGATGCTATATGCACAGAAGGCACGTGAACTGGCTGCAGACTCCATCCTCTCCCAGACTCCAGAGATGCAGGACAGCATTCGCCTATATTCTGCATTGGCAGAGAAAGCGGCAAACAGCATTATAAGCCTCACAAATGATGGATATAATGCTGATAAGGCAGGAAAATGGAAGTATCTCATGGACTGTAATCCACGAAATCTCCCTGCTTTTGGTATGCCGCCATTGCCTGTCAAGCCGGAAAATACTGAGGATATTGCATGGAATGCACCGCTTCCGTCGCAGACTAAAGCACAGTGTGCCATTCCATTTGATGCCGATGATGTCATTTCTTCGGACGATGTAGCCTGCGATATGCCAGAAGGCGCAAGGCAGATTGCGATGTTAGGACACAGTATGAAGGCTGTTTCCATTCCGAAAGGCAAGACGTTGTCCTACCGTTTCACCACAGACAGAGAAGGAGAAGCTCTCTTTAGCATAGCTCTCATTCCAGCACAACCTAATGATGGCGGAGACATCCGCTTTGCCGTAAGCATTGATGGAGAGAAAGAGACGGTCTTTTCGCTCAAGGAACCGTTCCGCTCTGAACGCTGGAAGCAGAATGTGCTCCGTGGACAGGCTGTGAGAAAGATGCCTGTCAGCATAGCCAAAGGTGAGCATACAGTTTCCATTCGTGCCCTGGATGACCACATAGTGATAGACCAATGGATGATGGATTTCAAGCCATTGCGCCACTCTTATCTCTTTCCGTGACGTCATTCATAATGAAGGGAGTTGGGCGAAATGAGGAAAAAACTTTGTCATATCAAAAAATATCACTATTTTTGCAGAATAATTCCAAATAAGCAATAAATTATTCAGATGAAGAAGCTGTTTATAGAAACATACGGATGCCAGATGAATGTGGCTGACTCTGAGGTCGTAGCCTCAGTGATGCAGATGGCTGGCTATGAATTGTGCGAAGATATTGATGAGGCTGATGCCATTTTCCTCAATACTTGCTCAGTGCGTGAGAATGCAGAAAACAAGATTTATCACCGTCTTGAGGCGCTGTATAATATAAATAAGAATAAGCATCGCAAGGTAATTCTCGGTGTGCTCGGATGTATGGCAGAGCGCGTCAAGGATGAGCTTATAGAGCATCATCACGCCAATCTCGTGGCAGGACCTGATTCCTATCTTGCGCTTCCTGACCTTATTGCGCAGTGCGAACTGGGTCAGAATGCTATCGATACAACGCTTTCGCTCACAGAGACTTATCGTGATGTATTGCCAAAGCGTGCTCATGGTATGCACATATCTGGCTTCGTGAGCATCATGCGTGGCTGCAACAACTTCTGCCATTACTGCATCGTGCCTTACACCAGAGGTCGTGAGCGCTCACGTGACGTGGAAAGCATCATCCGCGAAGCAAAGGATCTCGCAGAAAAAGGGTACAAGGAAGTGACTCTACTCGGTCAGAATGTCAACTCATACGTGTGTGGCGATGTCACTTTCCCTATGCTTCTGCGAATGGTAGCAGAGGCTGTGCCAACCATGAGAGTGCGTTTCACCACGTCACATCCTAAGGATATGAGCGATGAGACGCTGCAGGTAATCGCTGATATGCCTAATGTCTGCAAGCATATCCATCTGCCTGTGCAGAGCGGATCGGACAGAATACTCAAGCTCATGAATCGTAAATACACACGTGAATGGTACCTTGACCGCGTGGCAGCAATCAAGCGCATCATCCCTGATTGCGCCATTACGACAGATATCTTCGTCGGTTATCACTCTGAGACTGAGGAAGATCATCAGATGTCTCTCTCTCTCATGAAGGAAGTGGGATATGCCAGCGCATTCATGTTCAAGTATTCAGAGCGCCCAGGCACCTATGCCTCAAAGCATCTGCCTGATGATGTGCCGGAGGAAACAAAGATAGCTCGCCTCAATGAGATGATTGCCCTGCAGAATGAACTCTCCGCTGCCAACTATAAGCTCGATGAAGGCAAGGAGTTTGATGTTCTTGTGGAAAACTATAGCAAGCGAAGCCGTGAGCAGCTCTGCGGTCGCACCGAGCAAAACAAGATGGTGGTCTTCGACAAAGGCAACCACCACATCGGTGAGACTGTCCGTGTACGCATCACCAGAAGCACTTCCGCCACCCTCTTTGGCGAAGAAGTCAATCCTTGATTCCGACGCTATAGCCAAAGGAAACAAGGCTTACAAGGCATGAAAACCATGCGTATATGTCATGAAAATCATGCGTATATATCAGTAAAATCAGGTGCATATATCATAAAATCATGCGTATATGTTAGACGAACCAAACGTATATGCAGGGAACCAAATGTACGACAAGTGTAGAAACAATATCAGGAGCCATCCTTCTTAGTGACTTTCGCCACTAAAGAGGATGGCTCCTGCTATTCGAGGTCTATGATACTTGAGCGTAATAACTTGTTTGATAGGTAATTGTCAGTGTTTCAGACATCCTATAGGTACGACATAGACGCCGTCTTTACGCTGAAATGCGTATTTAGAAGTGCCAGTCAGTACCATAAGAAATGAAGGCGCTTTCATCTTTGTGGTGTCTATTTTTGAGGCAAGTGACTTTAGGTTCTCAGCCCCTTCTTCGATGTTCTTATCGCCTCCTAATTTGATTTCTATCAGACCATAATTGCCATTTCGTAGATGAATGACAGCGTCACATTCCTGTCCGTTGCTGTCACGATAATGATAAATGGAACCGTCCAATGCATCAGCATAAACCCGTAAGTCTCTGATACACATGGATTCGAAGAATAATCCCATAGTGCTGAGGTCGTTTATCAAGTCATTAGGTCCTACACCCAGTGCTGCAATTCCGATGGAAGGGTCGGAGAAGTACCTTGTCTCGGAAGTTCTTATTGCGGTTTTGCTTCGTAGGTTTGGGTTCCATGCAGGAGAATCCTCCAGTACAAATATTTTTTTCAGTGCTTCTATGTAGGATGATACCGTCATACGGTTTGTGGCAATGGTATCATTGCTCTCAATATCCGCGCAGATGGTATTGACAGGCAACTGTGCACACTGGTTTCTTGCAATGGAACGCAATAACCTTTTTGCGCGTTCAGCATCACGCTTTATATTATCCACGCGAGAGATGTCGTTATTTACTACGGCTTCGTAATATCTATATGCCATGTCTAAAGCCACCTCCTTGCGTGCAGTGATAGCCCTTGGCCATCCGCCACGGCATATCAACCATGCTATAGAGTCGATGTTGAGACCGTTGGTGCCGAATATTTCTAAGTCTGGTTTGCAGAACAAATCGTTCAGACTTACTTCACCGGTAGATTCTCCTGACTCGAAAAGACTCATTGTCCTCATTGTTAGCCATGCAAATCTGCCCGTGCCGGAATGATGTATTTTGTCAGTGTCAACAGGGACTGATGATCCTGTAAAGATAAATTGTCCCTCTTCATTCCTATGGTCGATTTCAAAGCGGGCAGCGTCCCATAGTTGTGGTGCGAGTTGCCATTCATCTATCAGGCGTGGCGTTTCTCCTGCAAGAAGTCTTTTTGGTGACAATCCTGCCAGGTCTATATTTTGGTTCATGTATTCAGGGTCGTCCATATACACTATGCTTTTGGCTTGCTGTTCAGCAGTTGTGGTTTTACCACACCATTTGGGACCCTGTATCAATACTCCACCAACTCCCATAAGCCGGCGAGTTAACAATTGGTCTGCTATTCGAGGTCTATATTCTTTCATATAAATAATGTTCTTCTGTTAATGGTGGCAAAATTACAAAAAAGTAATTGAATATCAAAGACTTTTAAGATTTATTATGCAGAATGTGGGAATTTTATTATGCAGAATGTGGGAATTTTATTATGCAGAATGTGGGAATTTCATTAAGCAGATTGTGGAAATTTCGTTAAGCAGATTGTGGGAATTTCATTAAGCAGATTGTGGTTTTCTGGCATAAAGCCTCAATGTATGTCATTGAAAAAAAGCAAAGGCAATGATATACAATCAGGCGCAAAACATAATTTTGGGTATTTCCAAGAATCGTTTCCTGGTCTAAAATCTTAATTATGCGTTTTTTTTAACGGTTGTTAATACTTTTTCGACCCTCTTTTCGGAAAAATATTTTTTTCTGTTTGTAAGCGTATCCACGATGCTTTTGCAATGCAAACTGTCCTACATCAAGAATTAGAGAAACCAGTTTCAACTCCAACAAAGAATACCCAACAACCAATGATTATGACTGTGCCCAAACCCTTGCCCACTTCGGACAACACTCCAAAGATACGTCACTTCGACTTTTCTACGGACGAGTGTCATCATTACCCTGTTGATATTCCTCAGAACTGTCTGGATGTCATCGACAAGAACATTGCTTTGGATGCCGACAATGTGTTTGCCAAGATTGGCGATGTGCAGAAGACAGCAATTCTTCTCTTTGCTGAATACATTGATTCTGCCACAACCATTGCCGCCCAGTCTGGCGGTGGCGGAGGTGGTGCTACCTCTGGTTGGGGACGTGACAAGGACGAGGATGAACTGTCTTGGGCGTATCGTTGCGCTATGATGGCTAATCACCTGTGCAGATCTCGCAAGAAGCAAGGGTATGGCAGATAACCGAATGTTTAACCAACAGCACTGACATTATGCCAATAGGTAAAAGTAAAATCTCGGATATGGATTTCGGATCTTTCGAGAACACGATTGACAAGAATATCGAAACGGATAAGGCTTCGGACAAGTTTGACCAACAGCTTCAAGCCTATAAGGATGCTGGCAATAGCTTGACTTCAGCAAAAAGTGGCGTTGAAATGGCTACTGCTTCCATGCATGAAGCAAAAGACAAATTGAGTGAAGCCTCAGATAAAGCGAATACTGTCACCAAAGCTATTGAAGCCTACATCGGCAAAGTAAAAGATATAACTGTCAAAGCTAAGGTTGATGATGCCGATATGGAACAGGCAATCAACAACAGGAAGAAACTCATTGAAAACGAGTCCAAACTTCTTGAAGACCACCGAAAGGCGAATAAAGAAATCCTCACTCGCCATTTCTATGATATGTCTAATATGATGTCAAGAAATGAAGGAGTGTGGTTGTCGAATGGTTGGGCAAAGACTTTGCTTTGGATATTCTTGCCGTGTTTCCTTTATACGGTCATTTCTATTGTATATTATGTTGCATCGTATATAGACAAATAAAAAAGAGTATCACGGCATTATATTGAAACAATGTCGTGATACTCTTTTATCTGTATTCTGATAACTATCTATTTGCTTCAACGATTTTGGCAATTCTTACACTAATTTCATATAGTAAGTATAACGGAATTGTTACCAAAACAAGAGTCATCAAATCTGGAGGTGTTATAATTGCTGCAACAAGCATAATGACAATCAAAGCATGCTTCCTATATCTCGCCAATAGTTGTGAAGATATGAACCCTAATTTAGCTAAAAAGAACATAATTACTGGTAATTGAAAAACAATCCCCATAATGAATGTCAAAGTTGTAAACGTTTCAACATAAGAATCCAATGTAATGGTACTGCGAATATTTTCAGAAACACTATATGTACCCAAAAAACGGAATGAAATTGGAAACAATATATAGTAGCTCATGAGGACTCCTATTATAAACAATAAATATATTATTACAGCTACGCTTACCGAATACTTCTTTTCGCTTTCATAAAGTGCAGGAGATACGAATTTGAATAGTTCAAAAAGGATATAAGGCGAAGCTCCTAATACCCCCAAATACACAGATGTTGTAATATGGGTCATGAATTGACTGGATAAGTCTGTTGCGATTAAATCAACATGGAATTTTTCAAAATGGAAATCATAACCACATAACGATACGATATTCTCTATAAACGTATATGTGGTGAAATTGTATTCACTTGGGGCTAATAATATCCCCCAAGTAGTCTCCTTACAAAAGAAAACGATTACAGAGAGCGTTCCAGCAACAGCAATAATGCGAAATAACATTCGACGGAGCACTTCTAAATGTCCGCCGAATGTCATTAAATTAGAATCATTTTCTTTCGTCATTTTTTAATTCATCTATTGATGGATTTTCTTCTGACTCTTTCTTTTCTACTTCCTCTTTAGGATTCTTTTCGGTTTCTTTGGTGTCATTGACTCCTTTTTTGAACTCCCGAACTCCTTGTCCTAAGCCACGCATCATCTCAGGCAGTTTCTTACCGCCAAACAAGAGTAACGCTATGCCACCAATCAGCAGCAATTCTGTAGAACCAATAAATAGCAACTGTGTTGCAAATAGTAAATGTGACATTGTATTATTCCTTATTTTTACATAAACTTAAACATCATTTGCTTTGTGCAATATATGGTTATACTTAATCCTTATTGTTGAAAATGTAACTTGGATTTTGAGCCAATTTAGCATTGCCTGCCAAAGCATCGTAAGGGATTGGTAGGTTTTTATGTGCAAAAGATCGTAAATAGCCATATGATACGAAATCTATTCCGTCTAGGCAGTTATAACGAACCATATCGAACCATTCTTCATTATTTTCAGCACTTAGTTCGATATATTTGTGGCGAAATATTTGTAATAACAAATCCTTATTTTCTATCTGATTTGTGTAATTAGGTTTATATCCTGCACGATTGGTTACGACACTTAAACATTTGCGAGATTCTGACAGATTATTCAATCTTGCTTCAGCTTCAGCTTTTATTAAATAAACTTCTGCTAATCTGATAAAATAATACGGATTACAATCTGTACCATTCACATTGTTTGTGTATTTTTTGCATAGGGTTTCGGACCCATCCTCCCATTCATCTGTTACATAGACAGATTTATACCTATAATCAAGTCCTTCTCCTGTTACAAAATTACCATCTTCTGCTCCGTCAACGAGTTCGTCAGCAATTGTTTGTAATGTATAACCAAAACCATTATAATAAAAATCAAAAAATAATCCTTTTGATATTGTTTCCTGAGGGTATGAAGTATAGATAGCGAACAGC
>URJQ01000045.1 GCA_900548195.1 uncultured Prevotella sp. | reverse complement strand
GTTTAGTGGTTTTGTTGTTTAGTGATTTTGTTGAGTGTTTTAACATGACAAACTTAAACAACAAAACAACAAAACCACAAAACTATTTTTTTTATTGATGTTTTATGACGAATGGAGAGGGTATTACCAGTTGTCAGAATTCCATGGATCGTATTCTCCATTGTAGTTGCCCTGACCCTTATCAAAGAAGATGTTGCCCCAATCGTTTGGATGGTTCTTTTCCCAATCCGGATCGTCATCGACCTTATCCACGTTCCATGTGTTTACCATGAGCATGGTCTCATTAGCGAGAAACTCCAGTTCGGGAGTGTTGTACATCTTTTTGCTTGTATTCATATTTTTCATGTTTTCGTCTTGTATTAAAATGTAGTGTTATGATGTTCCCTTACTCTTTATTCCTCTATTGTTTTCCATTTCCCACCCTTTCAAAGCCACTGTTGGCTTTTCATTGGGCGGGATAGGTATTTATAGGTATTAAGATTATTAGTGCTTTACAAGGCGTTTTTTTGCCGTTGATTATGTATAGACCTTCAGGGAGACCTTCTGTGGAGTCGCCGTTGGCACGGACGAGTTGTCCGTTGATGTTGTAGATACCGTTGGCGAACTTCTCCACTTTCTTGCCTTCTTCCCCTCCGAAGATATCTTCGATGTCTGTGGTGCCAGTCATGTCGATGCCATCGAGGAAGAGTTTGGCATTAGCCGGTGTTGCAGTACCTTGTTTCTTTGGAGCTATCCAGCATGAGAAGCCACGGAGACCGCGTGGACGAGAGGCAGAGTACCACATCTTGCCTTGGTCGAGGAAGTAGCATCCTATCAGATCTGGGCGTCCTTCGATGATTTTGCCTTTATCATCCTTGTTATAGTTCTTGTCATTGAAATTCCAGACATAGGTCGTTTCGTCCTGTGTGGAATTAGGGGCAAATGTTCTGGCGAATGTGCCGTGGATGGTCAGCTGGCTGTTTGCATCATCGTAAGAGGCTTTGGTGAGCCAGTTCTCGTCCATCTGTGACAGGTCGTTTGCGTTATTTTTAGTTGCAAATGTGACATTAGGAATACCGATATGGTTTTCCTTGATTCTTACATAACGTGCCTCATGTGAACCTTCTGTCTCTGTGAGAGTAGCTTGATATGCAGGTGTCTTTTTGTTTACTTCAGTAGAGTAGAGAATGTAAGGCTTGTAGGCTACGAGCGCAACGTCTTCATCTTTCATATCCTGTAGTTTTATTGTCTCGAAGCGTATTTCCTTACCGACAACCGTTTTGAGTTCAGCCAGTTTGGCATTGGCTCCAAATGCATTCGTAAACTGAAATCTGTTGAGGTTTACAGGCAGAATTATAGACGTCCACTTATCTGTCTGGAAAGACTTGTTGAGGTGGAGGATGGCATTTTGGTAAGTGTTGCTACATTCTTTGAGATAATTGAGGTCAGGAGCGTCCTCGTCGAGGATGAGGTCGGTCTCTGTACCTTTTGCAGCAAATAGCAGGCCGAAGTCATCGAATACGGTCCATTCCTTGGCATTAGCATCGATTTGAGTGTCGTTTTGGTCATCACCAATCTGAATTCCGAATCTGATTTTAGCTCCTTTATTGAGGCTTTCTTCAGAGACAAGTACGAGAACGCTATTGGTGTATTGAGAAGAGTTGTAGAAGTTACGACCGGCATAGTCCATGTTCTGTTCTTCGATGTGTAGATCTTTCTTTTGCTGTGACGACATATTACTTGTCTGCCATAGCACAGTGGTATGCAGTGTATTCTCTATCACATTTCCATCCTTGTCCACCACTTCGGCGAAGAGTTTCGCTTTCGTTGTGTTGGAGTAAGCTTTACATTCTATGACGTAAGTGCCACAGACTGTGACTTTGATATCTTGATATAATCGTCCTCTTGTGTTCTTTGCATCTGCGCAGAAATATTTACCGAGGTGGACCTGGTAGTCATTGCTGTTCGTAATGTTATTTTCATGAAAGGTGTATCCGTTTACAACACTCGCTACATCATCTACATCATATGTCATATAGCCACCAGTGTTTGTCGTAATTTTAGGCGATTTGTTATAAAGATGTTCCAATCCAAATCTGACTTTGCTTTCACCTCCGGTCCAAACTGTTGATGTCCAATTCTGGATATTCAAATCTCCACGTGAGAAAGAAGGACAGGTAAGCATGAAGGAGAATTCGAGCGACTCTGTCATGTTCTGCATGTCGTTCATCTGTATCTCATGGAGCTGTGCCAAGGAGAATACTCGCCATGTGCCATAGTCTTTTACCAATTGATTATTTTCATCTTTGTCAGCTTCACATCTTTTGTCTGCGTAAGGGTCTGGATTGCCATGGAGATAGTATTTAGTATTACTATCATCCTTTGGTTTCGTATATATTTTATATGAATTTTTGCCATCGTTAGTTGGTTCGAAATACCATCCAGTGGCTTCTTCTGTCTTGACATCGGTATAGCAACCGGAATTCACGTCGTCTGCGCTATTTTTTCTTAAAACCCATGCGATATATGGTCCCTGTCCAGTCTTGAGTCTCTGGGCGAAGTTGATGCGGTCGTCATAAGTAGTACCACCAAGCTTTACTTTATCTACCCAAAGCGGAAGTCCATAATATTTGAGGGATACATGGGTTCCCCAATAACTGCCTGAATTGAGGAATTGCTTTGTCTCAAGGTTGTAGAGGAAGAAGACTTTGTTTGGGTCGGTCATACTGAAGGTCGTCGCATTGGTGGCATTGTCTAAAAGATCCTGTAACGTCTTGCCAGGGAGGTCATTAAGACCATGGAAAGCACCGCTGCCCAAAATGTCTCCAGTCTGTGCATTGGCAGACATAGTGAAACAAAGAATGATAGATGTGAGGAACCATCTTCTGAAGATGGATGCCGGAGCAGCTGGCTTACAGCCTTCGCTTCTTAGTTTTTTCTTGTTCATGATATTATAGTTTTTCTTTTTAGTTTTTCTTCTTGTGCAACAACATGGTAAAAAAAAAGGAAGCGATAGTTCGCCATTGAGTGGCGCATGATGGATGGTCGCTTGATATGTAAAGGATTTTTAGAGTTACTTTTAGCCCCTGTTTTTTCCCTGCTTTCTATTATTGCATCTGCAAATTTATGAATTATTTCTGGTATTTATTGTGATTATTAAAACGGGGGGGGGATTTTTGTTTTTTTTATGATTTTTTAAAATAAAAATATCACAGCGACATGATTTTATCCTGAAAATGTCGCTGTTTCTAAATGAAGAATGGCTTGCGGTTGCTAACTAACGTCAGCCGGTAACGCGGCTGACACAGTGGCGGCTTACCGAATGAAGAATGAAGAATGGAGAATGAAGAACGCAACGGCGCAAGCCATTCTTCATTCTCCATTCTACATTCTTCATTTAGAATATTCTTCATTTATTTATTTCTCCACTCTGATGCGAGCATCGACAGCGATGACGTTGTCGGCGTCGGCGAGGAGCGGATTGATGTCCATCTCCTTTATCTCTGTGGCAAAACGGAGGATGGTGGATAGGCGGACGATGATTTCCATGTACTTATGCTCATTGATGCCTTTCTGTCCTCGCGTACCTTTTATTATCTTATATCCACGCAAACTGTGAATCATGGACTCAGCTTCTGAGACGGAGAGAGGAGCAAGTCCGCTGGAGACATCCTTGAGCACTTCGACGAATATGCCGCCAAGACCGCACAGTACGATGTGACCGAAGCGAGGCTCATACTTAGCTCCGATGAATAGTTCGGTGCCTTTTATCATCTTCTGCACCATGACAGCGGTGGCATCAGGGATCTGCATCAGTCGCTCTATCTCCATATCGAGGTGCTCCTTGGTGCGTATATTGAGCGACACGCCACCTACGTCGCTCTTATGCACAGGTCCCACAACCTTTGCTACGACAGGATAACCCACCTTTTCAGCGAAGGCAAGGAGCGTGTCTTTGTCGGCAGAGACACATTCAGGGACAGTAGGAATGCCGGCGCATGAGAATATCTCGCGTACGAGATGTGGTGGCAGATAGCCAGATTCCTTTATTCCACTGATGATGTCGCGTATCTTTATCACATCGACACCATAGAGTTCGAGCTCCGAAGGTGCTGGATTAGGAGTATTCATGACGCGGACGAGACAGTTTGCCACGGTCACTTCGTCAGCAAAATTGACGTGTCCCTTGGCAAGGAACTCAGCCACTTCCGGTCCGGCAGTGTTCATACTTGGCAGGATAGGGAAGATAGGCTTCTTGCATTCCAGTATCTTCTTGTGTAGCACGTCGTATGCTTCGTATAGTTGCACGAGACCAGGACTACCGAATATGACGAAGATAGCGTCGATATTATCAAATTTCTTCTCGCAATAGTCTATGGCAATGCCGAGATGCTCAGGCGTGCCAGTGGCGAGGATATCGATAGGATTGGATACGGCGGCACCAGGGAAAAGCTGCGCTTTCAGTTCTTCCACCAGAGGACCTTCAAGCTTAGGCACCTGCAGTCCGCCCTTGGCGAGAGCATCGGTGAGCATGACGCCCGGGCCTCCAGCGTGGGTGACGATGGCAAAATTCTTTCCAGAGAACTTCGGCAGGGTGAATATACAGCCCACTGTGGTGAGTTCCTCACGAGAGAAGCAACGCACTATGCCCGCTTTTCTGAGCAGAGCTTCCACAGCGGAGTCGCTGCTTGCTATGGCACCTGTATGACTGCTTGCCGCTCTCGAACCGCTTTCGGAGCTACCTGACTTGATGGCTGCGATGCGGCAACCCTTTCGTATGAGCGAACTGGCATGGAAAAGGAGCTTGTCAGGGTCGGAGACATTCTCGATATAGAGCAGTTTGATATGGGAATCGCGTTCAGGGTCGAAGGTCTCGTCCATGTATTGCAGCACCTCTTCCACATTTATCTGCTTAGCATTTCCTACGCTCCATACGGAATTGAACGGCAGACCTTTGCTCACAGCCGACTCAAGGATGAAGACGGCTGTGGCTCCAGAGCTGGAGATGAAATCGACGCCGTTGGTGCGCAACTGAGGTATAGGCTTGGTGAAGACTCCGTGATACCATGAATTCATCAGTCCGATACAGTTAGGACCGATGAGTGCGCACCCATATTTCTCACAAGACGCCAGTATCTGGTTTTCCATTTCTGCGCCTTTCTTGGTCTCCTCACCGAATCCGGCAGATATGATGATGAAGGCTTTGACTCCCTTTTCGCTGGCGAGATATTCCACGTATTCAGGGCAATATTTCGCAGCCACAACGAGGATGGCGAGGTCTGTAGGCGGCAAGACTTTGCAATCATTGAACGCCTTGATGCCTTGCACTTCGTCTTCTTTAGGATTGACGATGCGCAGAACGCCCTTATATCCTCCTTGCAGGATGTTTCTCACTATAGCACCGCCAGGCTTATGCTTATTGTTAGACCCGCCGATGATGACTATACTCTCAGGGTGAAGCAGTTGGTTATTGATCATTGTGTTTCTTGATGGTTGTATCCGATGACTCGGTATTTTAGTTATTTGTCTGCAAAAGTAATGACATTTTTTCTTTTTACCAAAGCAAATTAAGAGAAAATAAGTTATAAAATTGGGATTGTTGGTATTTTCTTTGTAATTTTGTAGCCGTAACGATTAAATAATAATATATGCAAGAAACAAGACAAGCCCGCATATCCCGCCTCCTTCAGAAGGAATTGGCAGATATATTCCAGAGCCAGACCCGCATGATGCGCGGTGTGCTGGTCAGTGTGACCCGTGTGAAGATTTCCCCAGACCTCAGCATCTGCACCGCTTATCTGAGCGTATTTCCTTCAGATAAGGGCGAAGAATTGCTGGAGAATATCCGTGGCAATGAGAAGTCCGTGCGCTATGAGCTCGGCACTCGCGTTCGTAATCAGCTCCGTATTATCCCAGAGCTCCGCTTCTTCCTCGATGATTCCTTGGACTATCTGGAGAAGATTGACGGACTGCTGAAGAAGTAAGATAAGTGGCAATGAACATAGGTTTCCTTTTCGCTCGCCGTTATCTGTTCTCCAAAAAGAGCACTAACGTGATCAATATCATATCATTCATCTCCGTAATCGGTGTCATGGTGGCAACGATGGCTCTGGTGGTGGTGCTCAGTGTGTTCAATGGATTTCACGATATGGTGGCAGGATTCTTCACTCAGTTTGACCCTCAGATAGCTGTGGTGCCAGCTAATGGCAAGTATGCTCCTGCTGACGACCCTGCTCTGGTGACGATAAAGCAGATGCCTGAAGTGGCAGTGGCTACGGAAAGTGTCGAGGATCAGGCTCTCGCCGTCTATGGAGACCATCAGGCTATGGTGGTGATAAAGGGCGTGGATGATAATTTCTCCGAACTGACACGTATCAATGATATTCTCTTCGGCTCTGGCAGCTTCGAGCTTTCAGCCGCTGACCTGCAATATGGCGTGATGGGAATACGTCTCACTCAGGCTCTTGGCGTGGGCGCAAGTTGGGATGGTTACCTTAATATCTACGCTCCCCGACGTGAAGGTCAACTGGATTTGAGCAATCCTATGGATGGCTTTGTGGCTGATTCGCTGCTCTCTCCAGGCGTTGTATTCTGCGTCAACCAGTCGAAATATGACAAGAATTACATCCTTACCTCCAACCATTTTGCCCGTAATATATTCGGTTGCGATGGCGAACTGACCAGTCTGGAGATACGTCTGAAGCCCGGAAGCGACCTGAATGCCGTGAAAGAGCGGATGCGCGAGGTGGCAGGAGATAAGTTTAAGGTGCTCGACCGCTTTGAGCAGCAGGCTGATACCTTCTCCGTTATGCAGATAGAGAAGTTCATGGCTTATATCTTCCTCACGTTTATCCTCGTGGTGGCTTGCTTCAACATCATCGGCAGCCTCTCTATGCTTATCATCGACAAGAGCAACGACGTGGAGACATTGCGCTGTCTTGGCGCTACAGACCGGCAGATTTCCAATATCTTCATGTTTGAAGGCAGGATGATAGCATTTATCGGTGCCGTCGCTGGCGTGCTGATTGGACTGCTTCTTTGCTGGCTTCAGCAGCAGTTTGGTATCGTAAAGCTTGGTGGTAGTAGTGGTAGCTTCATCGTGGATGCTTACCCTGTCAGTGTGCATTATGGCGATGTCGCTATTGTGTTCTTCACTGTCATTGCCGTAGGATGGATTGCTGTTTGGTATCCTGTGCGGTATATGAGTCGGAGACTGCTTTCTTAATAAATGAAGAATGAAGAATGAAGAATGAAGAATGGGGAAGACCCCCTCTTATCCCCCTGTGAGGGGGAGGCTGGATAGTGAGACCTCCATTGAGAAAGAGAGAAACGCAAACCGGAGAACGTAACTAAAGAAAGCCACTCCAGGGAGAGAGTGGGGAAGGTTCTTTTTTTTGTGATAAAACGAAAGAAAGTGGAAAGCTCGGATGAGCTTTCCACTTTCTTTTTATCTCATTGCTGTCACATTGCGACAGCGAGAAGATTTGTATTACTCAGCGATACAGATAGTAACGCGGTTCTGATCGTTCTCAGCGAAAGGCTGAACGGTGTCACCCTTAGAGTTGATAGAGATACGGCTACTTGGTACATTGTACTTCTCCTCAAGGATAGAAGCAATCTTGTTAGCACGCTTCTCAGCAATCATAGCATTGTACTTAGCAGTACCAGTGCCCTTGTCAGCGTAACCGCAGATGTCAACCTTAGCGTTAGGATACTTGTTGAGGTACTCAGAGAGACCGTCGAGCTTAGCGAGCTCAGAGTCAGAAGGGATAAACTTGTTGATCTTGAAGAAGATGTCGCAACGATAAGGCTCAATCTTCTCTACAACAACTGGCTTTGGAGCTGGCTTCTCTACAACAACAGGAGCAGGAGCTGGTTCTGGAGCAGGAGCTGGGATAACAGTCTTGGTGTAAGTGTCACCGAGAGCGATCTTCACGCCAGCGAGAGCATTGAAGTACCAGTCAGCGTTGTCAGCGTGCTTACCATTGTAGTGGTCAGAGAGGATGTTAGCCATGCACTCGAGGTTAAGGCTTACGCGCTTAGAAACCTGGAAGTCGAAGTCGAGACCGAAGCGTCCTACAGGGCGTACCTTAGTGCCATCATAGTAGTGGCTCAATACGAGAGGCTTAACCTTATAGTCAGCTTCAGCGTCATCACCGAGACCGCTTGCTACGTTTACGCCACCACCGGCGATGAGGTTCATAGTGAATACGCGGTCTGGATTCCATCCAGCGATAGCGTTGATGATATTGAACTTAACGTCAATAGCAGGAGCGAAATAGTTGAAAGAGAAGTTCTTGTGAGGAAGACCGAAACCTTCAGCAGAACCTTCTTTCCATCCTGCCTTGCTCTGCCAAGCGTTAACGCCGAGACGAACAGCCCAAACAGGGTTGAACTGATAGCCGAGAGCAATCTGAGCATTAGGAGAAACGAGGTCAAAGAACTTAGCCTCACCGAGAGTGTGCTGCGCACCAGCCTGCAACTGGAGGAACCAATGGCTGTTGTAGTTGTACTCAACCTTGTCCTGTGCCTCCTGTGCATTAGCAGAAATGGCCATGATAGCGGTCATTGCTGCGAGAAGCATTTTCTTAAATTTCATAATTGTACAATTTTTTGGTTATAATACTTTGTTTTTATTTCTATGCTATTATATACTGTGAAATGAGTAGATTCCTTGTTTCCGCGCATTCATCATGAGTATGTTACAGTACATAATTTGTTTGCAAAGTTAAGAAATTATCCTAAATGCGCAAAATAAAATGCAATTTATTTTAGCAAAAGCCACCTTTTGTCGTCATTTTAAGCGACAAAATGTATTTTTTTCTGAAAAGTTTTTGTGTTATACATATTTCTCTTAATCCTATATATAATAAGGAACGCATTCATTAAATTAAGATTAAGCATATATGGCTTTCCAGTTTGGTGGCGTTTGTATCGTAGTTTAGTGATGTTTTAAATTGCGCAAAAGACGCAGACTGCAAGACCGTTTTCGGTACATTTACCCGCTATAAAGGACAAGGAAAACGGCAAAAGGAACAAGAAAAGAGATTATTACATTTTTTAATAATTGTAATTTTGTCATTAAATGGAAAAGCATTACCTTTGCACCAACAACTCAACTAACTACATTTTATCAATGAAAAATCTGACAAGACTGACCTCTCTTCTTGCCATGCTCCTTCTTGCTGTCATTCCGGCTATGGGACAGAGCGAGAAGGTTCCTGCATTTCCGGGAGCTGAAGGCCACGGACGCTACGTCACAGGCGGACGCGGAGGCAAGATCATCCATGTGACTAATCTCGATGACAGTGGTGACGGTTCTTTCCGTGCAGCAGTAAAAGGCAACAGCAAGAAGATAGTCGTCTTCGACGTTGCCGGAGTGATTGCGCTCAATTCCGACATCACCATCGGAGACAACACTACCATTCTCGGACAGACAGCACCAGCTCCTGGTGTCACACTGCGTTACTATACCGTCAATCCAGGTAACAATAATATCATCCGCTTCATCCGTATTCGTCGCGGACAGGAGAGGAATGTCAACGACGGTGCCGACGCTTCCACACAGAGACACAAGACAGGAATCATCTTCGACCACTGCTCTTTTTCATGGAGCATCGACGAAGTGGCTTCTTTCTATGATAACAATAACTTCACTATGCAATGGTGTACCGTGGCAGAAGCCCTGACAAACTCAGGTCATAATAAGGGTGCGCACGGTTATGGAGGCATCTGGGGTGGCAAGCTTGCCAGTTTCCATCATAATCTCCTGGCACATCTGTACAACCGTGGTCCACGCTTCAACGGATCAAGATACGAATGGAACGGATATACATCCAACTACGACTACGACAAATACAAATGGAGCAACTGCTTTGAGGCGGAGAATGTGGATTTCCGCAACTGCCTCATGTACAATGCGCAGAGCACCTGCTACGGCGGTCCTGGTGGCGGACAGATCAATATCGTCAACAATTATTACAAGAACGGACCAAAAAATGACGACCAGAAACAGCGCGTCACACTCGTCACTGTCGCTAATGGAGGCAACTCTGCCAATAATTCCAACGTGTATGACATGACCAGCCGTTACTATATCAAGGGCAACACCACCGAGTTGCGCAGCGGAGAAAAGACCGCTAACCGCGACTGGAACGGCGTGGAATACGATAATGGCACCATCACACAGAATGGCGACCACTACAGCAAGGACAAGAACAAGTTCTATCCTGCCACAGTGCCAAGCATCGAGAAGGACGGCGTGCGCTGGGTAAGAATCCGCATGGACGAGGAATGCCCAACAGGCAATATCACCACCCACACCGCTGATGAGGCTTACGAGCGAGTGCTCGACTATGCCGGAGCATCACTCCACCGCGACGAAGTGGATGAGCGATACGAGAAAGAGTGTCGCGAGGGCATTGCCACTTACAAGGGTTCGGTGACCAAGACGTGGGGTATCATCGACGTTGTGGCTGACGTAAATGGCTATACAGAGAAGACATTCCCTACAGCGCAGCATCCTGCAGGCTACGACACAGACGGTGACGGCATTCCTGACGAATGGGAGAAACAGTGGGGACTCAACCCTAACGACCCTTCTGACGCTAAGGCTTACACCATCGACTCAGAGAAGAAATTCTACACCAACCTTGAGATGTATGCCAACAGTCTCGTGGAGGACATCATGAAGGACGAGCTGAAGGACGGCGATGCCAACTATGAAGAGTACTGGCCTGTGCTGAAGAAGGCAGAGACAGTGAAGCCTAATCCTGGAGCCGCTACAGAAGTGGAGATAAATCTCGATGCTACCACCAGTCAGTCTATCGGCGTGAAGTCCAACTGGACCTTCATCGACGATGACTATACCGTCACCATCACCAATACCAAGAGCAAGTCTTGCGATAAGGGAAAGGAGAATGGACTCAAATATTCGGCTGATACTCAATACAGTATCAGCCTTCCCGCCGGTATGACCATCACCTCTATGGAAGTAAAAGGCTATGATAATTACGGGGATGGAGACTCTTATATCTCAGAGATCAACGGCATAAAATATGGTGCTGACAAGTATCTCTTTCCCAAGAAAATCGACTCCAAGAATTATATCGTAAAGACATACGCCATCCCTATGGCTGCCGCAGGCACTATCACCTTCACTCCATCAGGCAAGCAGGTGGTGTTTTCCATCACCCTCAAGGGCACCATCGCCACTGCCATCAGCAATCTGACAGCCCAGACCGCGACAAAGGACATATATTATAATGTGGCTGGCAATCGCGTCTCTGCCAATACCAAGGGCGTCATCCTTTCCAATGGCAAGAAGAAGGTGGTGAAGTAACTCAACTTTCGCAAGCAACAATCTGCCCCTCAGTCCCCACTGCCGTGGGGAAGTGTAAAATATCAATAGAGAAAAATAAAGAAAAAATAGAAAAAAATAGTTTTGTTGTTTAGTCGTTTTGTTATCTGGTTGTTTAGTTGTTTGTCATGATAATACATTCAACAAAACCACAAAACAACAAAACCACAAAACAACATCATCAAACATTGATATTTTATTACTGATTAGTATCATGTGAGCCACTTGCGAAAGCTTCAGTAATAATTATTATCACTCCCAAAGTCGGAAGAACCTATAAAAATGAAGCGCTGCGACCCAAATGGATCGCAGCGCTTTATTTTATTGACTCTTCAAACAGAGTATTTATTCACGTTCACCGACAAGAGTTAACAGTATATATAGGTAGTAGTGAGTTATAGTGGTCTCTTTATTTATAAACCAGTGTTGCAGTAGTATTATTTGGGTTAAACCAAGTTGGGTATGTCGGAAAACTTTTGCAAAGTTACAAAAACATTGACGTAAATCAAAATATTTCGATACTTTTTTTGCAAAAAACAAAAAAAAGTTTGTACTATCTTGATTTTTCGCTAAAAAACGTATAAAAATCGTTATTATTTCCTATTTTCATCCCCTAAATATCGGGAAAAATCGTTTTAAATATGTAATTTTGCACACAATATAAAAAAACCATAAAAAACTACAGATGAAAATTAAACATTTTCTGATGTTCGTCCTTGCAATAATGGCGACATCGGCATTTGCGCAGTCAATGCCACAACTTCCAATGGATCCTGCAACCCGTAAAGGCAAGCTTCCAAACGGACTTACTTATTACATTCGTCACAATGAATGGCCAGAACACATGGCAAACTTCTACATCGCTCAGCGTGTAGGTTCTATTCAGGAAGAAGAAGAGCAGCGCGGTCTCGCTCACTTTCTCGAACACATGGCGTTCAATGGATCTGAAAATTTCAAGAAAGTAGGTATAATCGACTGGTGCCGCGAGAAGGGTATCCAGTTCGGTAGCGACCTTAACGCCTATACTGGCGTCGATCAGACTGTATATCGCGTCTGCAACGTGCCTACAGGCAACATCCAGGTGCTCGACTCATGTCTCCTTATCCTCAAGGACTGGAGTAACGGACTCCTGCTCCAGGACAAGGAAATCGACAAGGAGCGCGGCGTCATCCACGCAGAATGGTCTATGAGAAACAACGGTCAGATGCGTCTCCTTGAGCAGATGCTTCCTACTCTCTATCCTAATTCACGCTGGGGCGTGCGTATGCCTATCGGCAAAATGGAGGTGGTTGACAACTTCCCTTACGACGATCTCCGCAAGTACTACAAGAAATGGTATCGTCCTGACAACCAGGCTATCATCGTAGTAGGTGATGTCGATATAGATCGCACTGAGCAGAAGATTAAGGAACTCTTCTCTTCTATCGTCCTCCAGCCTAACGCTGCACAAGTGGAGAAGGTACCAGTAGCTGACAACAACGAGCCTATCTACGCTGTAGGTAAAGATAAGGAAATCAATAACAACACTATCTCTGTATTCATGAAGACCGAGCCATTCCCAATGGAGCTCAAGAATACATCAGCTTACTATTTCCAGTCTTATGTCAACAGCCTCTTCGCAAGCATGATTGCTTCTCGCTTTGCAGAGCTCGCACAGAAGCCTGAGTGCACATACCTCAGCGCAAGCTCCAGCATCGGCGACTATCTCCTCTCTAATACCAAGGCAGCTGTAAGCCTCGACGTTTCTCCAAAGGAGGGCAAAGACCTCGAAGCACTCGCTGATGCTACTAAGGAACTCATGCGTGTACGCCAGCATGGCTTCACTGCAGGTGAGTTTGGACGTGCTAAGAGCGACTTCATCTCATGGGTAGAGAAGGGATATGCTAACCGTGATAAGCGTGAAAACGACCGTTTCGGTGATGCTTGCCGCGACAACTATCTCACCAACGAGCCTCTCGTGGATATGGAAACTGAGTATGCTATCTGGAATCAGATCGACAAGAGCGTTACTCTCGACATGATAAATGATTTCGTAAAGCAGATCATCAGCGTAAGCGACACCAACCTCGTGGTATTCGAATTTGCACAGGACAAGGAGGGACGCTTCGTTCCTACAGCAGAGCAGCTCCGCAAGACCTTCGAGGCTGCACGCGCTGCACAGGTAGAACCTTGGCAGGACAACGTGAAGAATGAGCCACTCATCACTCAGATGCCTAAGAAGGGAAAGATCGTAAAGCGCTCAGAAAACAAGACTCTCGGATTCAAGGAGCTCAAGCTCAGCAACGGTGCTACAGTAATCCTCAAGAAGACTGACTTCAAGGCTGACGAGGTTAGCATGACAGCTACTGCTGACGGCGGTACAGCTCTCTATGGCGAAAAGGACTTTGCCAACATCAAGCTCGTCAATAACCTCTGCGGTATCAGTGCTCTTGGCAACTTCACCATGAATGAGCTCAACAAGGCTCTTGCTGGTAAGAACTGCAGCACAGGCTTCTCCATGAGCGGTTCAAAGACCTCTATCGCAGGTTCTACCACTCCTAAGGATATGGAGACCTTCCTCCAGCTCATCTATCTCCAGTTCACTGACGTGAGAAAGGATATGCAGTCTTACGGTCAGCTCATGACTTCTCTCAAGCAGGCTCTCCCTAACCGTGGACTCAAGCCAGAGAGCGCATTCTCTGATACTCTCCGTGCTGAGCTCAACTGTCACCAGCTCCGCAACAAGCCTCTTGAACTCGCTGACCTCGACAAGGTGTCTTACGACCGTTGTCTCCAGATGGTCAAGGAGCGCACTGCTAACGCTGCAAACTTCACTTTCTTCTTCGTAGGTAACTATGATGAGGCTACTCTCTTACCTCTCATCGAGCAGTATATCGCTTCTCTCCCAGGCAAGAAGGCAGACAAGGTGGCTAAGATTGACACCCGCACCTACTTCAAGGGTCAGAAGAAGAATGCTTTCACACGTAAGATGGAGACTCCACGCCCTCAGGTAGGCAACATCTACTATTGCCCTATCGAGAACAACCTCGAGAACTCTGTAATCATGGAGGTTGCAGGTGAAGTGGTTACAATGGAAATGCTCAATCAGGTTCGTGAGGAAATGTCTGCTGCTTACAGCTGCGGCGCAAGCATCTCAATGAGCCTCATGGCTGACAAGGCATACGCTATGCTTTCTTCTCAGGCTCCTATCTCTGAGCCTTCCAAGCTTGATGCTGCTGCAGAGCGCATGAAGAAGATTGTGGATGACGCTGCCAAGAGCGTGGATCCTGACAAGGTGAAGAAGGTGAAAGACAACATGCTCAAGTCTGCTGACATCGCATTCAAGAACAATGGCTTCTGGATGAGTGCCCTCATCAACTGGAAGGAGTATGGCATCGACATCTACACCAACTACAAGAAGACCATCGAGGGTGTAACTCCTGCTAAGGTTGCTGCTATGATTAAGCGCATCGTTGACGGTGGTAACCACCTCGAAATCGTAATGCGTCCAGAATAATCCCTGACACATTCATAACAATATCATAACTCCAAAAAGAGCCTCCCTGATTATTGCATCAGGGAGGCTCTTTTCTTAAATGAAGACCCCCTCTTATCCCCCTGTGAGGGGGAGATAAGGTAATAGGGAATAGAAAACAGGTAATAGGAGAATACACTTGCCAATCATGGTTTCTCGCTATGGAAAAATCTCAAGCGAATTAAGCTAATCTCCTATTACCTATTACCTATTACCTATTACCTTATAATTGCGTCAGCGCGATTTTTCACTTTTCACTTTTCACTTTTCACTTTTCACTAAAAGAAGAAGAAACCGCAACGGCGTCAGCCATTCTTCATTCTACATTCTTCATTTAGAACATTCTTCATTTAATAAACCAATCACTTCCTCCCAAAGTCAGCAGGTATCTCCCCCCAAGACTCGGTAGGCCATTTGATGACAGGATTGCAATAGCTATTCTCTCGCAGCCATTTCTCGGCACGCTCTATCAGACGGTAAAGCTCAGCAGTCTTCTCATTGCGCACCAATGTCGTCTTGCAATGACGCTGTCTCACCCACAACTGAGCATTCACGGAGTCGCTATAGATAGGCATCTGAGTGAGCCCTTTCTGCTTCAGGAGCGCAAGTCCATGCACCAAAGCAAGAAACTCACCAATATTGTTAGTGCCATACATCGGACCGAAATGGAATATCTCCCTGCCATTACCAAGATATACACCCCTGTACTCCATCATGCCAGGGTTTCCCGAGCAAGCAGCATCCACGGCAATACTGTCCATTATCACCCCTTTACATCGAGCCCAGCGCAGCGACTGCGGCGCTTTTGCCTCCTCACAAGGCACAGAAGAAGGCGCAGAGGTGACCTTCTTAGTAGTCTGTCCAGTGCCAGAAGAAGCCTGCCCAGCGCCAGAGGCAACCTTATCGCCATCCGATGTAGCCCGTTCCTTCTCCATTTCGTAATAAGCATCCGCGCCCATCTCATAGGCATCCTCCGCTTCCTCCATGGATTTGAATGACTTATATCGGGCATTGGAATAGCCTTCCACAGCCTCCTGGCACGCTTCCCAAGAAGAAAAGACGCCACAGGAAGCCCCGTCCCACACTACGTAATATTTCTCTTTTTTTGCCATTTCTTTTTCTTTTCCAAAAGTCCGGCTGTATTGCCAAACCGCTATTTTACTATGCAAAGGTAGAAGAAAATAGTAAAATAACAAACTTTTTCATTTCTTTTGTCCATACTTCCCTCTTTTTTTGTATCTTTGCAACGGATAGACCAAATCCAAAGATGATACCATAACATCTCCATATCTACTAATAAAAACAGCAATAATGACATACGCAATAATATTAGCAGGAGGAAAGGGCAGAAGACTGTGGCCCGTCAGCAGGCAGAATATGCCTAAACAGTTTATCGACTTCTTCGGCTTAGGTCGCACCTTACTCCAGCAGACTTTCGACAGGATGGCGAAAATAGTGCCGGAAGACAATATCTTCGTCGTCACAAGGGAGGATTTTCAGGACATCGCAAGACAGCAACTGCCTGACCTTCCACCATCTAACCTCATCCTTGAAACCATCAACCGCAACACTGCTCCTGCCACTCTGCTCGCTCTGCGAAGCATTTATGCCAAAGAAACGCAAGGCAATGAGGGCATGAATGCGCAGACATCAGCCCCTGGATGCGCAGACAATGAGCGCACGAGCGTGATTATCATACCGGCAGATCAGGTCATACTGCGTGAAGACAACTTCAAGTGTGCGGTGCAGCGAGGCGCTTCTTACGTCAGAGAGCACAACAGCGTGCTGGCCATCGGCGTCACGCCATCGCGTCCGGAGCCTGGCTACGGATACATACAGAAAGGTGATGGCGAGAATGATTTCTATCATGTGAAGTCATTTACGGAGAAACCCGACCGTGAGTTTGCCCGTATGTTTATCGATAGTGGAGAATGGCTGTGGAACACCAGCATCTATATGGCTTGCTTCCACAAACTGAAAGACCATCTGGAGCGCATCCTCAATGCCGAGGGCAATCATGATTTCTCCAGCCTTCTCAATCTCTCGCTCGACATGGCGATACTGGAAAAGATGGAGCACAAGGCGGTGATGCAGTGTGATTTCGGATGGGCAGACATCGGTACATGGCATGGCATCTACGAAGCCTTATCGACAGATGAGACTGACAACGTGGTGGTCAACACCCGTTCACGCATTCTGGCTGACGATTCCATGCACAATGTCGTGGCTCTTCCTGACGGTAAATTCGCCGTTCTCTCCGGTCTCAACGGATATATCGTAGCAGAAAAAGATGATGTCCTCCTCGTCTGCAAGAAGGAAGACTCCTCTGCCTGCGTCAGAAAGCTCCTCTCACGCATCGAGAACGAGGAAGACCTGGAAGGCTACATCTGATGCCCCAAGCGAAACAAAAAATATCAATAAAAAAAAACAACAAAAAAAAGACACCGCAGTCCGATATTTTTCTATATTTTTATTTATTGATATTTTATCCCCACTCAGTTACAGCAATCACGAAACACTACAATTTAATAAAATGGAAAAGACAAAACAAGAACTTCCTGAAAACGCATTCCGCGAACTAAAACCAGGAGAAACCTACGAACCAGTAATGCCAACCAAGGCTAATCCACGCGAAGTGACGGCATGGTCACTGTGCCTCGGACTTCTCATGGCTGTCATCTTCAGCGCTGCAACAGCGTATCTCGGCCTTAAAGTGGGTCAGGTATTCGAGGCTGCCATCCCTATCACTATCATCGCTGTGGGACTTGCCGGCGCCACAAAGCGCAAAGACCCGCTCGGAGAGAATGTTATCATCCAGTCTATTGGTGCCTGTTCCGGCATGATAGTGGCTGGAGCTATCTTCACTCTCCCAGCTCTCTATATCCTTCAGAATAAGTTTCCTGACGCTGACATCTCCGTTACATTCCTCGAAGTGTTCCTCTCTTCATTGCTCGGAGGTATCATCGGCATCCTTTTCCTCATACCTTTCCGCAAGTATTTCGTAAAGGATATGCACGGAAAGTATCCTTTCCCTGAAGCTACAGCATCCACTCAGGTGCTCATGAGCGGTGAGGGCGGAAGCGGTTCAGCCAAGCCTCTCGTCATTGCAAGTATCATCGGTGGTATCTTCGACTTCCTCGTGGCTACCTTCGGAGCATGGGCAGAGAACTTCACCTCTACTTTCTGTTCGCTCGGTGTCACCGTGGCTGAGAAGGCAAAACTGTTCTTCAGCATCAATACCTCTGCCGCTCTGCTCGGTATGGGCTACATCGTCGGACTGAAATATGCCGCTATCATGTGTGCCGGCTCAGTGCTGATATGGTGGATTGTGGTGCCTGCCATCGCCTTGATATGGCCTGATCTCCAGATTTCCGGCAGCACATTGGCAGCCAATGCCAGCCCTCAGGAACTCTTCCAGTATGCTAAGAGCATCGGTATCGGTGGCATCGCTATGGCTGGTATCATCGGCGTATGGAACTCTCGCTCTGTCATCATGAGCAGTTTCAGCCTTATCTCCAAGGTGGCTCCTGCCAAGAATGCACAGGAATGCGGCGCTGACATGACACAGGAAGAGCGCACTCAGCGCGATATCTCTATGAAGACTGTAGGTCTCGGACTGCTCATCGCTTTCCTCGTGACCACTCTCTTCTTCTATCTCGACGTGATGCACGGCTCTCTCCTCTTCACCATCGTGGCACTCCTTATCGTCTTTGTCATTGCATTCCTCTTCACCACAGTGGCTGCTAACGCCATTGCTATCGTGGGTTCAAACCCTGTTTCCGGCATGACTCTGATGACTCTTATCCTCGCTTCCCTCATCATGGCAACAGTAGGACTGAAGGGCACCTCAGGAATGGTGGCAGCATTGGTGATGGGTGGCGTCGTTTGTACAGCCCTTTCAAGTGCTGGTAGCTTCGTTACCGACCTCAAGATAGGCTACTGGCTCGGTAGCACTCCTGCCAAGCAGCAGACTTTCAAGTTCCTCGGAATACTCGTCAGCGCAGCTACAGCGGCTGGTGTGATCATGATTCTCAATAAGACCTACGGCTTTACTCCAGACAACTCTGACGTGATGGCAGCACCACAGGCACGCGCTATGGCTGCCGTTATCGAGCCATTGATGATGGGTCAGGGCGCTCCTTGGTTGCTTTATGGCATCGGAGCCGTCATCGCTCTCGTGATGAATGCTTGCGGTATCTCTGCCCTTGCCTTCGCTTTGGGTATGTTTATCCCATTGCAGTTGAACCTCCCTCTTATCGTAGGTGGTGCAGTCAACTGGTATGTGACCTCACGCAGCAGCGACAGCGCAGTCAATGCAGCACGTGGCGAGAAGGGTACTCTCCTGGCTTCTGGCTTCATTGCCGGCGGCGCATTGATGGGAGTGGTATCTGCAGTATTGCGTTTCGCAGGCTATAATCCTGTAAATGAGGCTTGGACAGGCAGCGATTGGGCTCAGGTAGTGTCTCTGGGAATGTATATTCTCATCATCGTTTACCTCGTAAAAGCAACTAAAAAATAATATATGAAGAAATTATTCCTACTCGCAGCCGTGGCATCCATGATGATGACAGCCTGCAATTCCGACAAGACTGAAGTGAGTGAAGATAAGAATGGCATAGTGACTCTGACGTCAAAGGGCGTGGATTACGACCTTATTCTCGTCAATGCCGGTAAATTCAATATCGGCGCAACAAGCGAGATGAAGGACATCACGCCTAATGAGGAACAGCCTATGCACCAAGTGACCATCACAAAGGACTACTATATCGGCAAGACCGAGGTGACACAGGAACTTTGGGAGGCTGTCATGGGCAGTAATCCTTCTTCCATCAAGGAGGGGAAAAATCTGCCAGTGGTCAATGTCAGTTGGGAGGATTGCCAGAAGTTTGTCAAGAAGCTCTGCGAGCTCACTGGCAAGCAGTTCCGTCTTCCTACCGAGGCAGAGTGGGAATATGCCGCTCGTGGCGGTGCAAAGTCTCACACCTTGCAGTATAGTGGTTCCATCTACGTGGAGCGTATAGCATGGTATAAGAGCAATTCCGACCTCACCTTGCATCCAGTTGGGTCAATGGACAAGAACGAACTTGGTTTCCATGACTTCAGCGGAAACGTGTGGGAATGGTGTCAGGATGCCCATGCCACATATCCTGCAGAGGCACAGACCGACCCTTGCGTAGCGCCAGACAGCACCAACACCTTCGTCATCCGCGGTGGTGGATGGAACTCCGGCCGCAGTGATTGCCGCTATACCGCCCGCAAAGGCGTCTCAGGCGACTTCAATAATGCCGACATCGGTCTCCGTCTCGCTATGACAAAGTAGATGTCTCTTGCCGACTCTCCGCAGTTGGTCGTAAAATATCAATAAATAGTTTTGTTGTTTAGTTGTTTAGTGATTTTGTTAATAGTAAATTACAAACAACTAAACAACTAAACAACTAAACAACAAAATATGGCACAGTTAACATTACAGATAGATAGTCCTACATTATTAGAGAACTTAAAGAAAGTCCTCTCACTTATGAAAGGAGTCCGCATTGTTGCTGTCAATAATGCAGACACAAGCATAGATTTGGATAATACTCCGAACGACACCACTTTATCAGCAATGAATGAAGCTAAAAGCGGACATGATGCGGGAGTTGTTCACATGGACAACATAGAAAGTTTTATCGCTTCTATGGAAGATTAAGAGGTATGAAAGAAGTTAGAAAAACGACACAGTTTAGTGACGGGAAAAAAAAGATAAAACTATATGGAAACCGTTACTGCAAGAATT
>URJQ01000044.1 GCA_900548195.1 uncultured Prevotella sp. | reverse complement strand
CAACCTATCATTATATATTTTTATTTATTGATATTTTATTTCTCAACCAAACAACTAAACAACAATACCTCTCTACTGCATCCTGCAGATTCTGATTCCTATCTGCGATGGATGGCGTCTCATATAGTCCCTGAAGAGCATTGGTTCGAGGATAACTTTCTTGTGTATCTGCGAAGCATTTAGAAGGTGAAGCCCATCCTTTTTCCATACTGCGAATCCGATGTGCGAGGTATCAAGCCCTGCTTTAGACGTAAGAATGGCTATTATATCTCCATCGTGTATGGTTTTTCTGAGAAGATTAGAATTGTTTATTCCATTCTTTGGTATGTACCAATATTTCTTTCCAGTGAGTCTTTGCTCTGTTTTCTTTATTCCCTCCATCCATTGTGGGTGGGCAGAAAGCATGGCATAGGCAGACGAATGCTTTGACATATAATCGACTTTGACATTCTGAATAGCAGTAAAGGGGGCTTTGCGACTTTCTATTTTCCTAACAAATCCCATCTCCGCATTATCCTCTATCCAGTCAGTAAAGTAATGTAAGCGATTAGTATAAGCAATGTTACCTTTGCGATAACGGATATTTTTCAGTTGACGACAGAAATCTTGAAAGTGATACTCCCCACGTATTGAGCACAAAGCCAATGCAAGAACATTCTCAACGAAAGTAGTACAATCAAGCTGGCGCGTATTTATAACGAGCCGTTCTTCTTTTGCTTTGTCCAAAGTGCCCCCGACGTAAGGAGTTCCGATAAACTTTTTTGCAAAGAAAAGAATGCGATTGTCTGAAGGTTTTAATAATTTAGAATCAGAGAGCAACTGTTCGATTCTTGCACTATCCTGCTGTCTGTCTGTCAAAGCAAATGCAAAAGAGCATTGTAACAGCAAGAATAGCAATGATATAATCCATTTGTTCATAAGCCTTAAATAATAGATTCAAATGTGCGTAAAAATACATTTACATCTCTTTCCTCACATCCCAGATTCTTTCTATTGATTATTTTCTCCAGAAATTGAATCCGAAATACAAATTGAGAGTACCGAAGATATTGTCTGCCTCCAGATGGCTCTGGTGGTAATGATAGGTGTGGTAAATGGCATTTACTCCAGCAAACCATCGGGAATTATTCCAGACCACGCCTGCACGTATGGTTCCATCGAATGTGAAATTGGAGAAGCGGAAGTCTTTGATTATTGTTTCGATGCCCACTTTCTGATTATAAGCATCTCCTTTTGACCACATATATGACAGCGAACCAAGAAACTGAGCGCCGCAAGTCCAATGATTTGCGAAAGCCCAATTATAGCCATAGCCTAATGAGAATGGAATACTGCGGTAACTCAAGTTTTTGAAAAACAATGCGCTGTCATTAAACTCTTGCGATGGAGAATTGGAAGGCAGAGCTTTGCTGAGCTCATCATGAAAGCGAACCCAGTCCATTGATACACGACACTGATTATATCCTGTGCCTACTATCCATGATCCTGCACTGCGGATTTGCCTGTTTGTCTGATTGAAGACTGCTTGCTGGGAGTATTTCTTGCTATTCAAGGCATAGTACGCATTTATGGAGAGTATGTCAATGTCGAGACTATTAGTGGGCATGCCTTTAAAGTAATCGATGCTTCCATAGTCCTTCAATTTGAAATCCCTTATCTGATATCCTTCACCCAGGTTTCTATATACGAAGTCAATACCTACGGCTGGAGTGTAGAGGGAGGTATTGACATCTACATTTGAATGACTCATTTCGAGGCTATTCACATTAAATGTATATCCAAAGAACAGCCATCTCCACCCGAAGAAAGGCCCCACCTTCAATTTGCGTTTAGGAGATAAAGAAATGGAGTTTTCCCTTTCACCTCTCAATACGAAATAATCATCCGTATTGGTGACTTGAGCCATTGCCGTAAAGTTATACCTCTGTGGTTCGATGTATTCATCGTTTACTTCTGGAGAGAAGAAGCGCAGGACAGAATTTGCCGCCTTTATTAGGATATTTCCCTTTTTACGACTAACATCACCCTGAGAACTATCAGCCCGAGACAGGCTTTCAGCAGAGCGCAAACCTACGGATTCTGCAGAAACAGCAAGGGTATCATTCTCCTTTGCCACAACATCAGTCACGGCTGCACATATTATATATATAATAAGGAGAATGTGTTTTCTTGCTATAAACATAGGGTTAATATTTCCTATACGTGAGTTACTTCTATCATTCTTGCGATGTGCTGGCTCTGAGATGAAAGCTCTGATTTTCGTATTGAGACGAAATCAAAATTTGCCGAGGATGCGATCCATCACCCAGTTGACCGGTGTAGCAGAGATACTTGTGCACTTACAGTTTGCTTTTCCCTGCAAAGTCTCGATGACAGACTGTATGAGAGGCTTTTGTACATACAGCGGATTGGGCACGTTGATGAGTTCTTTTCCAGAAGAAGTAATCAGTTCGATAGGCTGATAGTCAAAGACGGAGAAAGAGACCATACCCTTATCGCCAATGATTTCGATGCGGTCCTCGCGCGCAGAGTCATGCCCCACGAAGCACCAGGACCCGCTGCCTGGCAGTCCATTTTCAAATTTGAAGCAAGCACTTACCGTATCTTCCGCGGAATAAAGCCCTCCCCTATTGCTGCTAAAGCCCTCGGCATGAGTGATGACGCCAAAGATATTCTGGAGCAAATCAAGCTGGTGGGGCGCAAGGTCGTAGAAATAGCCACCTCCAGCGATATCTGGCTGGAGACGCCACGGACGATCTTCCGGTTTATTGTAATCGAGCTGTCGTGGCGGACAAGAGAATCGTATCTGCACATTGATGGCTTTTCCGATTTTTCCAGACTCCACTACATTCTTCACTTCCCTGAAATATGGAAGGTAACGACGATAATAAGCCACATAGCAAGGCACTCCCGTCATCTGACTAACGTGATTGACGCGAGCGCAATCATCGTAAGATGCAGCGAGAGGCTTCTCCACGTAGCACGGTTTGCCAGCGTGCATAGCCATAATGGCATACGTGGCATGGCTTGATGGGGGCGTAGCGATATAGACGGCATTCACTTCTGGGTCATCGATCAACGCCTGAGCGTCAGTAAACCACTTAGGGATGCCGTGTCGCTGAGCGTAAGAACGCGTCTTCTCAGGACTTCTGCCCATCACAGCTACAACGCGTGAGCCCGACACTTCATTGAATGCCGGGCCACTTTTCTTCTCTGTCACTTCACCACAGCCGATGAAGCCCCAGTTTATCTGTTTCATCTTTATTTCTTTTCCTCTTTCTTTCCAGTAGCCTTACCCATGTCAGCAGGCTTCTTGTATGCCTTGTTCAGTCCAGCAATCACCTGCTTAGTGATGTCATGTGCCTTGTCAGCATAGAGGATGTTGTCGCCTGCCTTAGAGAGGATAAGAGAGAATTTCTTGTCCTTATTATAAACGTTGAGGAAGTTCTGGATAGAATCATGAAGAGCAGTGTTGAATTTTTCATTCTCTGCCTGCAATTCACTTCCGAGACGCTGCTGAAGGGCTTCGAGGTCAGCCTGTTGCTTCTGAAGACCAGCCTGAATCTGACGAGCCTGCTGTTCGGTGTAAGCATTCTGCTGAAGCTTCTGCTGGAAATTTGCAGCGGCAGCCTGCAGAGCGCCAGCCTTCTGCTGGAGAGTATTCTGGACGTTCTGGCTCTTCTTCTGAAGAATAATGCTGTTATCCTTGCAGAACTGGTACTGACTCATTATGGAATCCACTTCTACATAAGCGATTCTGAGCTCTGTAGGATTGGTCTGTGCAGCTACTGGCTCAGCATCCTGCTTAGGGCTATTGTCACATGAGGTCATTGCTACGGCGAATGCTGCTACAGCAAAAGCCGAAAAAAGATTCTTCTTGTTCATTGGTGTATAATATTTTATATTCTTATTGCATTTATTAACATCTTTCGTTTGGCAGTTTAACTATAAAAGCATTAACTTTGCATCACGATTTCGATGTTGCCGTTTTTGATGTTGTCTTGGCTAATGTCAAACCGTCAGCGATGACAATCGGGACGTGTAACACACATATTGGGTGCAAAGGTAATAAAAAGATTTGATAATCGAATCTAAAACATTATAAATATGAATAAAAAAGACTTAAAACCTGCAAGTGTATTTGAACACTTTGCATTAATCAATGCCATTCCACGCCCATCAAAACGCGAGGAGAAAATTATTGCTTTCCTTAAAGAGTTTGGTGAAAGCCGTGGACTTGAGACAATCGTAGATGAGACTGGCAACGTTCTCATTCGTAAGAATGCGACCCCTGGATACGAAGATCGTGATACTATAATTCTCCAGAGCCACATGGACATGGTGTGCGAGAAGCTTCCTGAGTGCAACATAGACTTTGACAACGACCCTATCGAGACATACGTCGATGGCGAATGGCTTTGCGCCAAGGGCACTACCCTCGGTGCTGACGACGGTATCGGCATTGCTATGGAATTGGCATTGCTTGACGCTGACGACATCGAGCATGGTCCAATCGAGTGCGTATTCACACGCGACGAAGAGACTGGTCTCACTGGTGCCGAAGGCATTAAGGCTGGATTCATGACTGGCAAGATGCTTATCAACCTCGACTCTGAGGATGAAGGTCAGATTTTCGTTTCATGTGCAGGCGGAAAGCGCACACAGGCTATCTTCCGTCCTAAATATCTGGACGATGCAGAAGGTCTCTTCTTCCTTAAGATTGGCGTAAAGCAGCTCACTGGCGGTCACTCTGGCGACGACATCAACAAGAAGCGCGCTAACTCTATAAAGCTCCTTTCTCGCTTTATCTATCTCATGTCTGAGAAGGGCAAGGTACTGCTTGGCAATCTCAATGCTGGCGGTCTGCACAATGCTATTCCTCGTGATGGCGAGATGATTATCGCTGTTCCTGCTGCTGAAAAGGAGAATGTACGCGCTGCATTCAATGTATTTGCCAGCGAAGTAGAAGAAGAATACCACGTTACTGAGCCTAATATGAAGATGTATATGGAGTCTGCCGAGGCTGGAAAAGTCATTTGCGAGGAAGACAGCCGCAAGATTATCCTTGCTCTTCAGGGCGTAGATAATGGCGTTCTCTCTATGTGTCAGGACAAGGCTATCGAATGGCTCGTGGAGACATCAAGCAACCTTGCAAGCGTAAAGACCCAGGAGGATGGAAGCATTCTCGTTACCACTTCTCAGCGAAGCAATGTAATGTCTGCTCTCGACAATATGTGTAACACCGTACGCGCCGTATTCCAGCTTGCTGGTGCTGAGGTAGATACAGGCGAGGGCTACCCTGCTTGGAAGATGAATCCTGACAGCAAACTGACCAAGATGGTGGTAGATTCTTACAAGGAGCTCTTCGGCAAGGAGCCTCAGGTACTCGGTATCCACGCTGGTCTCGAGTGTGGTCTCTTCGCAGAGCGCTACCCAGACCTCGACATGGTAAGTATGGGTCCTACCCTTCGCGGTGTTCACTCTCCTGATGAGCGTCTCCTTATCCCTACCGTTGATATGGTTTGGCGTCATCTCCTTGCTATCCTCAAGAAATAATGAGAAAGATATTATTCTTCATATTCTCCATAGTAATGGTGTGTGCTTCATGTAGTGGTGTGCCTGACAATGTCGCACGGCGCTATATTGAGGAAAACATAAAGTCCGGAAGTGTCAATTTCCTGACGGCTACGGAATTGGATTCCACGAATCGTATCTCGCCTGAGACGATGAAGGAACTGCGCAATAGGTTTGCAAAGACTGGTAATCTCAAAGCCGTATTCCCGAAAGAATGTCCTAAAATATTCTATTACACGATGATACGTTATACCGTAACGCATGATAATGGCAACGTGGACACACTGCTCCAGACCGTCTATATGGACAAAGATCAGACCATCGTCTATGGTATAAAGAATAATTGATAAAGAAATTATTATAGCACCCCGTTCTGCAATGCAGAGCGGGGTGCTTGCGTTTTCTTGCCATTTTTCTCGCTTACAGATTCAAAGCGAAACATTCGCAGATAATAATCATCATACGTGTTTTGCTGTCAGCTTTCTACTTTTCAACCCATATCGGTCATTAGAGCCTAAACAGATGTCAGGAAACAACGCCAAAACAAAAAGTTTTGAACTTTGTGGTCTAATGACAGCGATTGGGGTTCAAAAAGAAAGGAGAAAACGAAAGCTTATAAATAACCATCGGATTCTCCTCATTATGGATGGATAGAACAATTATTTCATTCCGTGAAATGATATGTATTCCTTCAGCAATCGCACGAGTTGCTTCATGGAATGCTTGCAATAAGTATTCTTCAGAGTGTGAAGGCAACCTATCATCTCGCAATTTTTTTCATCGAGAGGCACGGCGCACAGTTCTGGGAATGTGCTGACTGACGTGCAGGAAAGTATTGTCAGCATCTTGCTGTCACGCACAAGTCGCAATAATGGAGTCGCAATATTGAGCTCCACTCGCATATTCAGTTTTTCATCGCTATCAGCGAAGACCCTCTCAAGAACGTTACGCGCCTGTAGCCCTCTGGCTGGCAATGCAAAACTATACTTGCTTATATCCTTTAGTTTAAGTGATTTTCTTTTAGCAAGAGAATTATCACGACGCATCACCACTCCCAGTCTGTCGTGAAAGAGAATGTCAGAATCCACCTGCTTTGGCTGTTTCAGTGGCATATACGAGAGTACGCCATCCAATTCGTGATGCTGAAGCATAAGCAAGAGTTCTTCCATACGTTTGAATGTAATCTCAATACTTACATTGGGGTACAGTTTGCAGAAATCCTTTATCACCTCCGTGGTCATCAGCGAGAAAGAATGAGTCACTCCGATGCGCAATACCCCACTCTTCATCTGCTTGAGATCCATTATATGGGCTTTGCATTCATCAGCCATATTGATGGTCTTGCGTGCGTATTCCTGCATCACTTCTCCCGCTTCGGTCAAGTGGACGCTGTGGCTGTTTCGATCAAAGAGCGGAACTCCAAGCTCTTCTTCCAACTGCTTTATGTTTTGAGTAAAAGCACTCTGAGTCATAAAAAGCAATCGCGCCGCTTCCGCAAAATTGAGAGTTTCTGCTGCTTTGAGAAAAATATTCAGTTGTCTTATCTCCATTAAAATCTATCAGATTGTGCTATTATGACTATCTTGTTATGATATTCATATTTAGCCCTTATTGTTTCTTTGCATTACTTGTATTGAGATTGTTAGCCCAAGCACCATAAGCACAATGATTATTGAGCATATCATCCCGTTCCACCAAAAGAGATAAAAGGCATGATTAAACAAGGTATCATCCTTGCAAGTGATGCACATGAGCAATCCCTCTACAGCCCTATATGCGTACATTCCGGGAATCATAGGCAGAAGAGCTGGGTAAGCGAGAGCTTCAGTAGGCACTCTCCAGAAATGACCTGCCTTTGGAGCAGTAACACCTATTACGATTGAAGCGATAAAAGCCGCTGGAATGATGTTCCATCCGAGGATGTTCATCAGGAAATAGCGTGTGGCATGTCCCATAGCGGCAAGCAGAGCGCAGCCTTTGAATGATCTTATTGGTACATTACTAATGCTTCCGAATCCGATAGCCGCAATAGCTGCAAAGAATCCGTCAAGCAATAAATCTATCAACATAACGAGTTTTGTCTAAAAATATTGTATATTCATAAGTAATATTCCCAGCGAAAGACCTATTCCGAGACAGGTCGTAATTACGCAGGCATTTATAAATCGGCTCATACAGCAAAGCAAATGACCATGAATAAGGTCGCTGACCGAATTGATATAAGGTATGCCGGGAATGAGATACAGGACACTGGTGCCGAGAGCCACGTCCGGGGTGGAAGTGATATTGAATATAAATCCGCAGGATGCGATTACCGACGAAGAGCAGGCTGCTACGAGAATGGCGAGTCTCATATCCCAATGCCATGATCCGTGAAGGGCATTCTTGAGCCAGAATCCATTGACAGTAGCGATGAAGACAATGAGCATGGCAAGCAAATCGCCTTCGAAAAGACGGCAGAAAGAAGCATTGGCAAGACCTGTCAGTATGGTGACAAGAATCGGATTTAGGCGCTTCGCACTGCTGATGCGCTCAAATTCCTTCTCCGCATCTTCCAGACTTGTTCCGCGGTCTCTTATGTTCCATGAGAGGCGCGTCAGGCTTGAGATGAAATAGAAATTAAAGCCCATAGCTGGGATTTTCTCGTTCACCGTGTACGTCTGGTCTGAATTCTCCTGTCTCACCGTCATCATAATAGAGCGTGGCAATATGGTGAGATCCACATCGTAGCCGAAGCTCTTTGCCATACGATAGACCGTCTTCTCGCATCTTACCGAAGAACTGCCAGCCGCAAGAATCACTGCCGCATAACGGGAAAGAAACTTAGCAGTAGCATTCATCTGTATAATCCTTGTAAATCATTCTATCCTTTTTATTGTCCACATCATCATTCAGATAGACTGTGTCATCATAAGCATATTCACAATCATCTCCTTTGAAGGAAAACAGATTATGCTTCTTGATAAAAAGATTTGTCTTTTTTAAAACTTTCCAACCAAATGTCACCAAGATAGGAAGCACTATCGCACTTGCTATCATAATAATTTTAAAATACTCCATTTTGTTTTATCCATTCATTAAATTATTGTTCTATGTGCTCTTCTTTCGAAAAGCGATGCAAAATTACTCATATTTCGCGTCCTGGTCAAGTCGTGGAATTTCAAATATGCGAATGTTGCATTTACTTTTTCTTAATGCCAAAATTTCGTTTTTAAAGCATAGAATTTATATATGCGCGCACAATCTTTTTACTTATTGCACAATGACAAAGACTAAAATCCTATTACCACAAAATACACAATTGTAATCATTTTCCTCCCTTTTGCTTACAATCTGCTAAATCATCAACTCTCGAGAATCGAATAAAAATCACCAAACCGACACACGCTTTCAAATACGAGAATTATAGCAAAATTTCTATATTGCTGAATATAAACAAGATAGACATTTTTACTCTTTATTGCCTCTCATATTAGCTATAAAAAGCATAGTTTTTATGACGTAAAAGCTTAGTCTTTAGACTGTAAAAGCTATGTTATTACAGTGTAAAAGCTATGCTATTGCAGTGTAATAAGATAGTTTTTACATCTATAGGCTATGATTCAGCACTAAACAAACCAAATTATGAGTTTACAAAGCTAAATTTCTGGCAAAAACAGCTTATACATACGGAAATTTTCAAAAAGCGGATTGTAAGTAAAAACAGCATATTTGCTTACAAATAACAAATATCACTCCATCATGTAACATACAAGCACTTATGTGTATGCCATTCATTCTTAGTCGCCTATCTTTTCTTACATCACACAACCTATTCAACCTTCTTTTTTGCTGGCTTTAGCAATGGATATCAATAATTCCGTGTTAAATTAGCATAAATATACATTAACATTACCTATATGTCAGAAATAAACTCTAACTTTGCAAATAGTTTTTCCGAAAATTATCATTCTATAATTTAGACATACAATAATGAGAACATTAAAGTGTATGGTTTTGGGAGCATTATCTGCGATTTCAATGCCTGCAACAATGCTTGCCCAGACCGTTGACCTAAATCTACAAAAGGCAATAGAGATTGCCCTTGCTGAAAATCCTACAATCAAAATAGCTGACAAGGATATTCGACTCAAGGAAATTGCCGACAAGGAAGCTTGGCAGTCTCTTCTTCCTACCGTGTCAAGCCAACTCGCTCTCCAGCACAGCATCAAGGTGGCTGCAATCAAAACACCGAATGGAGAGTTTAAAATGGGTAAAGATGGCACTACTACAGCCACCGGCGGAATCACTCTGTCATTGCCTATTTATGCTCCTGCTGTCTATCAGAATATGAAATTGACTAAGGATGACATTCTTCTGGCACAGGAAAAAGCCCGTTCTTCACGCCTTTCTCTCGTCAATCAAGTGACAAAAGCTTACTATGCCGCCCTTCTTGCCAAAGATAGCCGAGACGTTATCCAGCGTAGTTATGACGTCTCAAAGGAGAACTTTGACGTCGTGGATAAAAAATTCCAAGTGGGCAAAGTGAGCGAATACGATAAGATTTCTGCAGAAGTGCAGATGCGCTCAATGAACTCAAGCGTGACAAGCGCACAGACAGGTCTCGAACTTGCAATTCTACAGCTCAAGGTGCTGATGGGAATAAACACTGATTTTGACATAGTTATCAATGATTCCCTAAAGGCTTACGAGAATTCTGTTACGCTTGCCAACACCGAGTCTAATACTAATGAAATAGAAAACAATTCCTCTCTTCGTCAGATTGACATGAATATGGGATTGCTCAAGCGAACTGACAAAATATTGCATACCAACTTCCTCCCTACCATTGGAATGCAGATTTCTGGAATGTACCAGTCTTATTCCAACGATGATTGGAATGTGTTCGGATACAAATATTCTCCAAGTTCTACGCTTTCCATATCGGTGAATATCCCTATTTTCACTGCAAGCAACTGGACTAAGCTCAAGAGCAGCAAGATAAAGATGGAGCAACTCTCTGACACTCGCGTCAATACAGTTCGCCAGCTCAATATGGCTGCACAAAGTTACCGCAAGAATATGCTGACGTCTATTTCCAAATTGGAGTCTGATCGCCAAGCGGTAATGCAAGCTGACAAGGCGGTGAGCATTTCTGCAAAAAGATATGATGTGGGAAAAGGCACTATCCTGGAGCTCAATCAGAGTGAGACAGCTCTGACACAGGCTGAACTGACCTATCATCAGAGCATCTTCGATTTCCTTACTAATAAGGCAGATCTGGATTATACGCTCGGTCGTGAGTAATCTTACAATGTGTAAAGTGTGCGTTGTCATTCAACAAAATGGCAGCCCCCACTCCACAATATTTTTCATACAAGAAACAGAAAAACCTATAATATAATGAAAAAATACATCCTTCCCCTTTTGGCATGTGTCATCCTCGCATCATGCGGAAACAAGAAGAAAGAACAGGCAGTAGAGACTGACGCTACTCCAGAAGTAAAAGTTACCACTGTGAAAAGTGAAGACATTGCCCAGACAGAGGTATATTCTGCCACTGTAGAGAGCGATGTAAAGAACAACATCTCTCCTAACGTGCCTTACAGAATCGAGAAAATCTATGTGGAAGTAGGCGACCAAGTGCGTAAAGGACAACTACTTGTGCAACTCGACGCTTCAAGTCTTCGACAGTTGAAGCTGCAAATAGAAAATCAGAAGTTGGAATACAACCGTACAAACGAACTCTACAAGGTCGGTGGAGCAAGCAAGGCTGAGCACGACAATGCTAAGATGCAGCTCGAACTCCTCGAAACCCAATACAAGCAGATGGCGCAAAATACTCAGCTCCACGCTCCTATCAGCGGTGTGGTAACTGCACGCAACTATGATAATGGCGATATGTACTCTGCTGCACAGCCTGTACTTACCATTGAGCAGACTAATCCTGTCAAAATTCTGGTCAATATATCCGAGACTCATTATAAGGATGTAAAGAAAGGACAGAGTGTCAGCATCGAACTGGACTCTTATCCTGGCGAAGCCTTCAACGGAACTATCACTGTCATCAATCCAAGTATTGACGTCGCTACTCATACTTTCCAGACAGAAGTAACTATCAGCAATCCTAAGCAGAAGGTTCGTCCTGGAATGTTTGCTCGTGCTAAAGTCAACTTTGGAATGAAGAATCACGTCCTCATCCCTGACGAGGCTCTCGTCAAGCAGATCGGCGCTGGCGACCGTTACGTCTATGTATATGATGCAAAGAGCCAGACCGTATCATATAATAAGGTGGAACTCGGTCAGCATATAGGCAAGAACTATGAGATCTATGGAGGCGTAAGCAATGGCGACCAGGTGGTTATCGCTGGTCAATCTCGCCTTGCCAACGGCAAGAAAGTAAAGGTAATAAAGTAAAAGAACAGTCGCAATAATCAGTTAATATGACTCTATACGAAGGCGCGGTCAAAAGACCGATTATGACAAGCCTCTGCTTTGCGGCTGTCATCATATTCGGTATCTTCTCACTGGTAAAGCTCCCTATCGACCTTTACCCAGATATTGATACCAATACTATCATGGTAATGACCTACTATAATGGTGCGTCTGCCAATGATATCGAGAACAACGTAACACGACCTCTGGAAAACACGCTCAACTCTGTGGAGCATCTGAAGCATATCACGAGTAACTCACGTGAGAATGTGTCAGTTATCACACTTCAGTTCGAGTATGGTTACGATATCGATGTGCTCACAAATAACGTCCGAGACAAATTGGACATGGTGTCGAGCTCTTTGCCTGATGAAGCTCAAACGCCTATCTTGTTCAAATTTTCTACGGACATGATTCCTATCATGCTTCTCTCCGTGGAAGCAAACGAATCGCAGAAAGCACTCTACAAGATACTGGATGAGGTGGTGGCAAACCCTCTTGCCCGTATCGACGGTGTCGGAACTGTAAGTATATCCGGTGCTCCTGAGCGTGAAATCAATGTCTATATGAATCCACAGAAAATGGAAGCATACGGACTGTCACCACAACAGGTCAGCTCTGCCATAAGTGCCGAGAACAAGAATATCACTAATGGTACGATGGACGTCGGCACACAGACTTATACTGTCCGCGTGGAAGGTGAATTCAAAGACCCTTCTGAGATGGAAAATGTCATCGTAGGGTCTCATAATGGCGTAAATGTCAAGCTCAAGGATGTTGCCAGAATAGTGGATGATGTGCAGGAAAGAGCTCAGCGCACATACACCAATGGCACTCAAGGCGCTATGATTGTGGTGCAGAAGCAGTCGGGAGCCAACTCTGTGGCTATCTCTGACGCTGTGACGAAGAAACTTCCTGAACTTCAGAAGAATCTTCCTTCAGATGTCAAGCTCGGAATTATCGTCAATACTTCCGAAAACATTCTCAATACTATCGGTTCTCTCGAAGAGACTATCGCCTATGCTATGCTCTTCGTTGCGCTTGTAGTATTTATCTTCCTCGGACGTTGGCGAGCCACGATGATTATCGTTATCACCATTCCTATGTCTCTTATAGCATCTTTTATTTATCTGTATGCTACAGGAGGCTCGCTCAACATGATTTCACTATCGTGTCTTTCCATCGCTATCGGTAACGTGGTGGACGACGCAATTGTGGTACTCGAGAATGTAACGACGCATATTGAGCGTGGCTCCTCACCGAAACAGGCGGCTGTCCATGCCACTCAGGAAGTAGCAATTTCCGTTGTGGCTTCTACATTGACCATGATTGCCGTGTTCTTCCCTCTCACTATGGTGACTGGTATGGCTGGCGTTTTGTTCAAGCAGTTGGGTTGGATGATGTGTATCATCATGACTATCTCTACCCTTTCCGCTCTTTCTTTCACGCCAATGCTTTGCTCTTTGATGCTAAGACTCAAGAAGCGTCAGAGTGGTTTTTTCGTAAAACTGTACTCACCTGTAAGCAATGGACTCAATAAACTCGATGATTGGTACGAACGACGCATCAATTGGTCTGTACGTCATCGTAAGACCATCATCTTCGGATGTCTCGCATTCTTTGCTTTTACCATCGTGTTGACTGCTGTTGTCGGCTTAAAGTCGGAGTTCTTCCCAAGTAATGACAATGGACGTGTCGGAGTTTCTATTCAGATGCCTGTAGGTACACGTGTCGAAATCTCTGAGGATATGGCTAAGAGCCTTGTACACAAATGGCAGGAACGTTACGGTGACAATATGGAATCATGCAACTTTACTGTAGGACAGGCTGGCGACAACAACACTTTCGCATCGCTTTCTGACAATGGTTCGCACATCATTTCTTTCAATATCATGATGGTTCCTTCCAATGAGCGTGATAAAAGCCTTGCTGCTATCTGTGATGAGATGCGTGCAGACCTGAAGGCTATACCGGAAATTGCCAAGTATCAGGTAATGCTCGGAGGCTCACATGGCTCTTCTATGGGAGGACAGGCTACAGCTACATTTGAAATATACGGTTACGACATGGACGCTACTCGCGACATTGCGGAGACTTTGTCTGCTAAACTGCGCGATAACAAGATGGTAACCCAAACTTTCATTTCACGTAGTGACTACCAACCAGAAATCGTAGTCAACTTCGATAGAGAGAAACTTGCCCAGCAGGGACTTGGACTTTCCACGGCAGCTTCCTATGTCCGCAATAACATCAATGGTTCACAGATGTCATACTTCCGCGAAGATGGTAATGAATATGATATTAAGGTGCGTTATGAGCCTGATGCACGTAGGTCTATTGAGGATGTAAAGAATATGATGATTCCTAACGGAAAAGGACAAAATATCCGCATTAGCGACATCGGTACTGTGGAAGAAAGCTCTATTCCGCCTACTATTGAGCGCAAGGACCGTCAGAGATATGTCACTGTCAGCGCAGTTCTCGCTAATGGATATGCTTTGTCACAGGGCGTTGAACTTGGTAAGTCTATCTATAGTAAGATGGATTTGCCTACAGGTATAGTAATCCAGGTGGCTGGTTCATACGAAGATCAGCAGGATTCTAACCGCGACCTCGGCATGCTCGGTATTCTGATTATCATTCTGGTGTTCATCGTAATGGCTGCTCAGTTTGAGTCTTTGACCTACCCATTCATCATCATGATTTCTGTGCCGTTTGCTATTTCGGGTGTGCTCCTCGCACTTATCGTTACAGGAACCAACCTCAACATTATGTCTATGCTTGGTGCTATCATGCTGATTGGTATCGTAGTAAAGAATGGTATCGTGCTTATCGACTACACCAACCTTATGCGAGAACGTGGTAATGGTCTCCTCCGTTCTGCCACTATCGCCGCACGTTCGCGTCTCCGCCCTATCCTTATGACGACGTTGACGACGATTCTCGGCATGGTACCAATGGCGGTGAGCCAAGGCGTAGGAGCCGAAACGTGGCGTCCTCTTGGCATTAGCGTGATTGGCGGTCTCCTGGTTAGTACTATTCTTACGCTTATCTACGTGCCTTCCATGTTCTGTATCTTCGGAAGCATCGGCATATTGCGCCAACGCAAGGCTCTCAGAGAAGATCGTGAGCTCGATAAATACTGGAAAGAGACAAAGGCAGAGCGTAATGCCACTGCACGAACTAAATAAAATCTTGAGTAGGTAATCAGAACTATTATTTATAAATAAGGAAAACCACTTATGAATATTGGTTCTTAATAAAGATAATTTTGATTACCTACTTAGAAAAGAATCATGCCTCCTAAGGCATATTACTCTTCTGAGATACAACAAACGACTGCAAAGGAAACTGCCATTTCCATTGCAATTAAACAAATGATGACAATGAAAACTGTATTCATATCTTACGATCAAGCCCACCATGACGGAGTGATTGAAGCCCTATCTTCATCTATGTGTCGTGGCTACACCATCCTGCCAGAAGCAGGAGGTAAGGGTTCTCATACAGGCGAACCGCACCTCGGCACTCACGCATGGCCTGCAATGAATGAAGCCATTCTGACAATTTGCGACGACCATAAGGTCCAACCTCTGCTCGACCGACTGAAGAAGCTCGACATTGACAATCCTCTTCTCGGTCTAAGGGCTTTTGTCTGGAATGTGGAACAGACTTTATAAATAACAATTACTGCTGTGGTATCTTTATTCTTCGTATTATACAGGAGAATAGAGATACCGTTGCTTTTTCTTGTCCTTTCGTACTATCCAACGCTTAAAGTCATAATATAAGTGCTTTTCTCTTTTGAACGAACACAATAATCAATAACAACTGAGCGTTTTAATAAAAATGACAAATCATTAACTACACAAATTTTAATTCAACTACTAATGAGAAAATTACTGACTACCCTGCTCATCTCACTCTCTTTCCTGTCAATTCAGGCAAAGAAAAATACGCAAAAGCCAGACCTTTGGCCAGATGGAACGCAAATTTCCGAATGGTTCAAGATTACAAAACCTGTGGATTTATCTTCCCTTGGAAAGCAGTACAAACTGACTGACCATCGTATTTTCGCTGATGGAAGAATCCATACGAAGGAGATACAGGCACTTATAGATGAAGCTGCAAAGAATGGAGGTGGCGTTATCGTTGTGCCTGAGGGAACTTATATGACTGGAGGTCTTCACTTCAAGCAGGGCACACACCTCTATCTTGCTAAGGGAGCAACCCTTCTTGGATCTGACTTTATAGGCGATTATCCTCTTGGAAAAACTCGTATCGAGGGTGAAACATGCACTTACTTCGGTGCTCTTATCAATGCTGATAATCTCGATGGATTCACAATATCTGGAGAAGGAACCATTGATGGCAACGGCCTTCGCTATCATCAGCAGTTTTGGCTTCGCCGCAAATGGAACAAAAAATGTACTAATAAGGACGAGCAACGTCCGCGCCTCCTTTACATTTCCAACTGTAAGAACGTACAGATAGAGGGCGTTAATCTTCAGAATTCTGCATTTTGGACCAATCATGTCTATAATTCAGAGAATGTAAAATTCATTGGTTGCCATATTTACAGCCTCGGAAAGCCCAATGATTCCAAAGGACCTTCCACCGATGCAATCGACCTCGACGTAGTAAAGAATGTACTTATCAAAAACTGCTACATGTCTGTAAATGACGATGCCGTGGCAATAAAAGGCGGAAAGGGTCCTTATGCCGATGCTTTCATGAAAGAATACCCAGGAGTAGAGATTCCTTCTGAAAGCAAAGGAAATGGAGAGAATCGTAATATCATAATTGAAGATTGTGAATACGGATTCTGTCACGGCTGTCTTACTCTTGGTTCTGAGTCTGTCTATAATCATAATATCATTCTCCGTCGCATCAATATCACATCACAAGCCAATAATCTCCTCTGGCTCAAGATGCGTCCTGATACTCCACAGCGTTATGAATACATAACTGTAGAGGATATAAAAGGACCTGTCAAGAATTTTATTCTTGTGGCTCCTTGGACACAGTTCTATGACCTTAAAGGCAGAAAAGACTCACCACTCTCCTACTCTGACCATATCGTGATGCGCAACTGTGACTGTGAATGCAATGTTTTCTTTAATGTCAAGGCACAAGAGGACGTTTATCATCTCTCCAACTTTACTTTCCATAACCTTAACATCAAGGCAAAAGATATCAATTTCAAGCCGGAAATAGTGGAGAATTTCAAGCATTCCAGCATCAATCTCACGCCTATTAAGTAATATTTTTGTTTTTTCGACAAAACCATATTGAAGAAGAAAAACAAAACTTCATTTGAATCATAAAAGAACCGAGCCCACTTTACAAAGTTACATATCACATTTATTTTGTCTTTGTAACTTTTTAAAGTGGGACTCAATTAATGATCAAAATTTAAGATGAAACAAACTGCTTTGCTAATAGTATTACTATTATCTATAGGGTGGATAAAAGCTGATGCAATGAATGAAAATAGAATTCATTGTGTGGTATTGAATACTCAAGGAAATCCAATACCATTTGCTAATGTGATGGTTTTTAAAAGTCTAAAAGATTCGATTCCTAATAAAATCTTGTCTGCTGATAATCAAGGAAAATTTAATTTGGATATGGATGTGCCAATTTGGCTAAGAGTGTCTTGCATGGGGTATGAAACGGAAAGCCTAATCATAAGAAATGTAGATGGCAAAAGCGTTCAAATCAAACTAAGACCATCGGAAAACATGCTCAATGAGGTTATTGTAGATGCTGATAATGTTTTCTTAAAAGACGATAAGATGGTGATTCTTCCTACTTCATTGCAAAAACGAAATGCCCATGATGGGTATAGTATGCTGTCACTAATGTCCATTCCTGGATTATATGTTGATGTTGTAGATAAGACCGTGTCAACTAGAGGAAATGGAACCTTGATATGCATTAATGGTCGTGAGGTGAAATCAGACGAAATCGCAACTCTAAATCCTCAGGACATTAAACGAATTGATTATTATAAAGATTTCTCGTCAGCCCATCCAACGGCTAACTCTGTAATAGATTTTATCATGAAAGATAGAAATCATGGTGGACAATTATATTTAAACGGGAATCAAAACTTGAATCTACTGAAAGGTAATGATCTGTTGGATTGGAAGCACTACCGAAAGGGACAAGAATTTAATGTGCAATTTTCCGATAACTATTTCCATTTTAAGCCAAAGGAGGGCGACAACTCCTTGGTGGGAATGCAACTTAATGATCGTACAGTATTGAAGGAAGATAAAATACTAACATTGCCTAAGCATAATAATGCTTTGACAAGTAAGCTTTCTTACTTGAAGCAATGGAAAAAAGATATGTTTCAAATAGCTGGGTATCTTAGTAAGAATCATGAGTGGTATCAGAAAAACATTCAAGAAATTTTTGAAGGAGTTGATAGAACTTCAACAGATGTAAAGCATAAAGATTATTCTTCTTATGCGTTGCAGTTGTATTATCAACGAAAAACAAAACAGTCAATTTTCAAGGTTAAGTTAAACGGTAGTTATAGTGAGACGGATTTGACAAGAAAGTATAACTCGTTAACTAATATAAACGCGGTTACAAATGAAAAGTTTTATCATGTTAGTCCAAGCGTGCTTTATGGATTACTTATAGGTAAGCAATTAGCATTTGTGGATGTCAATTACTCCTACGATCAAACGAAGAGTATTTATAATGAAAACGGCAAACTGTCTACGAATAAATTGAATTATGACCAAGCTATCATTACCATTGGAGATAATATACAACTGGTATCTCATAAACTAAAGATAACTCCCCAGTTGTCGGAAAGAATAATGACGATAGATGATGGGAAAAATCCGTCTTATACTAAATTTTATTTGGTGCCATCTATGTTTTGGCAAGCGAATTTGGCTTCTCGTAAGACGTTAAGTGGTAACATAGGAGGCGGTGTGTATGACCCACAGATAAAATATTATAATGACTCGGAGCAGACTTTGGATAAATACCAAGTTTTGAAAGGTAATACAGATATTAAGACGAGTAGTACTTTCCGGTCGAATATAACATACAATAGTCTTCATAAATGGGGTATGATAGAGCTGTTTGTGCAATATGAAAATACAAGTAAACTCTTGTTTGAAAATGTGTATTATGATCAAAAAAGGGATTTGTTTGTCCATCGGTATGAAAATGGGGGACTTTATGAGCGACTTCTTATGAATGGTGCCATTCAGTATAATCTGATACCAAAAAGATTGAGCTGGTTAGGGACAGTTGAGTACACTTATAGTATTGAGAGAATATTCCCTTCGCTTACTAATAGTCAAGTGATGTTTGGAACTATTTTTACGTATATATGTAAGAATGCAAATGCTAAAGTTGAGTTGTATTCTCCGACTTCTGTCCTTTCTATGGGAACGAGAATTAAAAATCCGATGTCATTAAAAATAGCACTGGGATATAATTATAGGAATTGGCACTTTACGATAAATGCAAAGAATCCTTTTATGAATAATAAAGCAACTATAGAGTACAATAGGGACAGGTATTATAAGAATTCACACCAATATAGCCCACGTATTTCTACGAATATGTTTACTTTAGGTTGTAATGTAGCATTGGCCTTAATCAACAAGGTATGTTCCGTATTGGTAAGTGTTAGTTGATTAAGTTGGAACTTATCGGGAGTGAGTAAAAGAGTAGTTGAAAGTTGAAGTGTTTGGTCGAATTGGCGTGGTAACTTTAAGAGTGGACGTATGTCGGAAGTACCTATCTGTAGATTATCAATTGTTGCTCCAATGCGTAGGGTAGGGAGTAATTGGTCGAAGCCTTTTCGAATATCGTATGTCGCAATGAGGTCACTTTGAGATATGCGTGTGTGTGGCATTTCAAAGCGAAAGTCTTCAATGTGTGCTGTGGTTCGACTTGCATTTAGCTTGAAGCGTAGTTTTTTGAGGCACAATCCGGACTGCTCGTTGAATGATAAAGAACGAATGCGAAGACTTAGACTATCAGATTTAATGCTTTTTAGGCTAATATTAGCGTTTAGCTGGTTGACAGATAGGTGGGAAGGGTCTAGCTGATTTGCGTGATGGGGCTTATACCATTCATTATATTTTATTGCTACTCGTCGTAAGATGATTGAGTTGATGCGTAGATTAAGTGTGGACTCTTTCTTAGTGTCTTTACTAGTAAAGGCATCAAGCAAGAACTGATAGTTGGCTGCACTATCAGCACGTTGTTTGTATAGATTGATATCGGTGTCGATGAGTGAAACAGTGCGTAGTGAAAGTTGCTCTTTGAACAAGGAACGTAGTTCAATCTTAGCGGTTGCAATTTGTGCTTTGATAAGTTTGTTTCCTTGCTTGTCTTTAATACAGATGTCGTTGATTATTATTCGATTAAATAAGCCTATTTCAATTTTACCTATAGAAACATTGGTGTGTAGTGTTTGGCTCAGTTCTGTAGCAACAATTTGAGTAAGTATGCGTTCTGTTGGTCCAAAGTTGAGTATTGCCAACAATAATATGTATGCCCCGATGATGGTGCATACTATACAACGTAAAATATTATGTAGTCTTTTTGCTTTCAATGTTGTGCAAAATTATACAAAAGGTTCGGCAGTACAAAGCAAAAGTGCACTTTTTGCTATGTGACAGTGCTTGTGTTGCCGCTTCTTTGTGTCAAGCAAACATTGTTGGCTGTGTGAAGAAAAAATACTTTTCCCTTTTTATTGCGCTCGTCTTGCACTATCTTTGCAATTTGATTATGCAACACTTCGATTTACAATCAAAATATCAGCCTACTGGTGACCAACCTGAGGCCATAAAGGAATTGACGGCAGGGGTATTGTCTAACACTCCTGCTCAAGTGCTTTTGGGCGTAACGGGTTCAGGCAAAACGTTCACGATAGCTAATGTTATAAAGAATGTAAATAAGCCTACGCTCATATTAAGTCACAATAAGACGTTAGCTGCACAATTGTATACAGAATTTAAAGGATTCTTTCCCAATAATGCAGTAGAATATTACGTTTCGTATTATGATTACTATCAGCCAGAGGCTTATATTGCGTCAACTGATACTTACATTGAAAAAGATTTGGCAATAAATGAAGATATTGACAAACTTCGTTTGGCGGCCACTTCGGCTTTGCTTTCTGGTAGAAAGGATGTAGTTGTCGTATCGTCTGTTTCGTGTATATATGGTATGGGTAATCCAGCTGCTTTTTATGAGAATGTAATAGATCTAAAGGTCGGACGGACGTTGTCATTAAATAGCTTATTTAATCAGTTGGTAAGCA
>URJQ01000043.1 GCA_900548195.1 uncultured Prevotella sp. | reverse complement strand
CGTGACCGTAGGAAGCGTGGAGCATCCTATGCTTCCTGAGCATTACATCCAGTGGATAGAACTCCTCACCCCTACCGACGTCCTGCGCCACGAACTAAAGCCTGGCGAGAAGTCAATAGCCATCTTCCATACTGACGCAAAAGAGGTTACAGCACGCGAATACTGCAACCTCCACGGACTTTGGGGAATCTAAATAAAATGAAGAATGTTCTAAATGTAGAATGTCGAATGAAGAATGGGAGTTAGCTTTTCTTTAGTGAAAAGTGAAAAGGTAACTCCCATTCTTCATTCTTCATTTAATGGATTCTTCATTTTCTCCAACACCTGCTCCGCCACAATCTGCTGAATATACTTGCATACCATGTCGATGCCGGTGGTGTTGTCGCCTCCGTCAGGGATAATGATGTCAGCAAAGCGCTTGGTAGGCTCGATAAACTGGTCGTGCATTGGCTTGAGCACAGCACGATAACGGTCCACCACCATCTCCACGGTTCTGCCTCGCTCCTTCGTGTCGCGCGTGATATTGCGGATAAGGCGCTCGTCGGCATCCGTATCCACGAATATCTTGATATCCATCATATCGCGCAAACGCCTATTGATCAGCGCCATTATTCCCTCGATGATGATGACCGGCTTTGGCTCCACATGAATGGTCTCTGGCAGACGGTTGCTGATGAGATAGGAATAAGTAGGCTGTTCGATAGCCTTTCCTGCACGCAATTCGCCTATCTGCTTGATGAGGAGTTTCCAGTCGAAGGCGTCTGGATGGTCGAAATTGATTGCCTTGCGCTCTTCGTCTGTCAGATTGGTGGTGTCATTGTAATATGAGTCCTGTGGCACTACTGCTACGAAATGTTCTGGCAACGACTTTACGATTTCTCTTACCACCGTAGTCTTGCCACTTCCTGTGCCTCCTGCTATTCCGATTATTGTCATTTGATTAGTTGGTTATTGGTTATCGGTTGTGGGTTGTGGGTTGTTGGTTGTGGGTTGTTGGTTGGAATTTAGAAACTGGTTATGGTTTATCACACTAATGTACCAATAACCTACAACCGACTACCGACGACCCTGTCTAAACATCTTGCAAAAATACGAAATTATTCCATAATAAAGAAGGAAAAGGGAATAAAAATGCAGAATGGAGTTGATTTGAGTTAATAAAAGTTAAGTATCTTACTAATTATGAATTATGAACTATGAATTATGAATTAAATTTACTACCTTTGCAGACGCAATTTTTATAACAATAACCATATTAACAAGAAAATGAAAAAAGATCTTCATCCAGCAAACTATCGCCCCGTCGTATTTAAGGATATGTCCAACGGCGATATGTTCCTCTCAAAATCTACATGCAAGACTAATGATACAGTAGAATTTGAAGGCGAGACTTATCCAGTAGTAAAGATTGAAATCTCAAGCACTTCTCACCCATTCTACACAGGTAAGAGCAAGCTTGTTGACACTGCAGGTCGCGTTGACCGCTTCATGAACCGCTACGGTAAGATTAAGAAGTAAGATCAGCAATATAGATCATACCTCCTTCTCCCTTTGATTTATAGAGGAAAGGAAAAAGTACATTATCCAAGTAGTTGCATATGCTTGAATAATGTACTTTTTTTGTGCTTTAGTTGTTTGGTTGTCTTATTGTCTTGTTGTTTGGTTGTTTGTAGAATTCGCTTTGACTATCAACAAGACAACTAAACAACAAAACAACTAAACAACAAAATATCAATCCTACATCTCCATCAGATAAGCCTGTGCCTCAAGAGCAGCCTTACATCCACTGCCTGCTGCTACGATAGCCTGACGATAGACAGGGTCGCACACGTCTCCTGCTGCAAAGACGCCAGGAACATTGGTGCGTGGAGTGCCGTCGATGGTCTTGATATAACCCATCTCGTCGAGCTCTATCTGACCACGGAAGATGTCAGTGTTTGGCTTATGGCCGATAGCGAGGAAGAAACCATCGATAGCTACATCGTAATGCTCTTCATCTGCTTCGCCCTTACGCTTTACGAGGTGCATTCCCTCTACGCCATTCTCGCCATAAAGGCCTGTGGCATTATGCTCGAAGAGAATTTCGATATTCTCGGCATCCTTTACGCGCTGCTGCATTATCTCTGATGCACGGAGGTAATTCTTTCTCACTACAAGATAGACCTTCTTACAGAGTCCTGCCAGATAGAGCGCATCCTCGCAGGCTGTGTCGCCACCGCCTACCACTGCTGTGACCTTCTTACGATAGAAGAAACCATCGCAAGTGGCGCAAGCGCTCACGCCCTGACCATTATATTTTTCCTCATCAGGCAGTCCAAGATACTTTGCCTTAGCGCCAGTAGCAATGATTACGGTGTCAGCCTCTATCTCCTTACCATCCTCTGTTGTGAGGATATAAGGACGCTTGCTGAAGTCCGCCTTCACTATTTCACCATCACGGATATCGCAGCCAAAGCGTTCTGCCTGCTCGCGGATTTCCATCATCATCTGATTGGCATCCACCCCTTCCGGATAACCAGGAAAATTCTCTACTGTAGTAGTTTGTGTCAACTGTCCGCCTGTCTGCATTCCGCAGTATTCCACAGGCTGGAGATTTGCTCGACCAGCATAGATAGCAGCTGTATATCCCGCAGGACCGCTGCCGATGATTAAGCATTTTACGTGTTCCATTATTATTATTGGTTTTGGATTACATTGGTTTCAGGTTGTATAGAGCATTACCTTTGCCTCGCGCCTTTGACATTTCTCACGGCGTAGCAGAGACAGACATAATGCTTGTTCCCACCTTCTCCTTTTTATATCTATAATATATAACGTTTCAGAGAACAAAACGGGTACTATCCCATCAACTCTGCTATTTTGGATTCCACCTCGGAGATAGGGGTCTCTGGAGAGAAACGAGCTGCCACGCGTCCCATCTTATTGATAACAAACTTGGTAAAGTCCTCGGTCACGTCTCCATCAGTCATCGAAGCGAGATGAGCAAAGAGAGGGTCAGCGTCAGATCCGCTCACCTTCACCTTCTTGAAGCGTGGGAACTCTGTATTGTATGTCTCTTTTACAAATTCATGCACCATATCATCCTTGCCTGGACATGACTTTGTAGGCTGATTGCTTGGGAAATCGAGCACCGCGAAGCCCTGGGAATGATACTTCTCATAGAGAGCTTCCAGTTCGGTATATTGTGGAGTATATGGACTCTTTGTGGCTGTATTGACGATGAGGAGCACCTCATTGGCATAACTACGAAGTGACACTGCATTGCCCTTACGGTCTTTCACAGTGTAATCGAATACTGTATTCATTTCTCTTTATCTGTATTGTTTTATCTTTTTTGGTTTTTGACGTTTTTTTACACAGGCAATTCTACAAATCACCTGCTATTTCACTTTTCGATTGCAAATGTACCTATTTTCCATCAAAAATCCAAAGAAAAAGCAATAAAAAAATACCATTATCTCGCTTACGCCTCACTCTAATTTGGTTATTCATCGAAAATATATTACCTTTGCACAGTTTTAATCTTTTAACAGGCAGGAACAGCATGTTCCTCCTCACACAAAAAATCATAATTCGACAAGTGCATATAGGAATTGCTGGAAATATCGGATGCGGCAAGACGACGCTGACCGAGATGCTTGCCAAGCATTATAAATGGGAACCACGATACGAATCTGTCGTGGAAAACCCGTATATGGATGATTATTACAAGGACATACAGAGATGGTCGTTTGCCATGGAGGTCTTTTTCCTAAAGGAAAGATTCAAGGACGTGCTGCAGATAGCCGGCTCTGACAAGACCATCATACAGGACCGCACTCTGCATGAGGGAGTCTTCGTCTTTACTGCAAACAACTACGCTCAGGGCAATATGAGCGACCGCGACTTTGAGACTTACATGGAGCTCTACGAGATGATGGTAGAGAAAGTGAAGTTGCCTGACCTCATGATTTATCTCCGTGCCTCTGTGCCTCATCTCGTGGAAAACATACAAAAGCGAGGACGCGAATGCGAGCAGAAGATTCCTATCGAATATCTACGTGGACTCAATGACAGATATGAGGACTTCATACGAAATAAATACAAAGGTAAAGTGCTCATAGTCGATGTGGATAATCTCGACTACAAGAACAAGCCGGAAGATTTCAGGTCTATCACCGACAAGATTGACTCCATACTCTTCGGACTCTTCGACCTCAACGAGAAATAAGCCACGACGGAATCAGACTCTCAATGCTCCGTCACTATGGAGTTGACTGATAGCTTTTCCCTCCGTTTATCCCCTTCTCCCCCTTTTCATCCCAAACCATCCCACCACTAAACTGATAATAAAATGCACATAGCAATAGCCGGAAACATTGGCAGCGGAAAGACCACCCTGACCAAGATGTTGGCAAAAAGATACAACTGGTCTCCACGTTTCGAGCCTGTAGAGCACAATCCTTATCTCGATGATTTCTATCATGACATGTCGAGATGGTCATTCAATCTGCAGATATATTTCCTCAACAAGAGATTCAAGGAAGTGGTGGAAATAAGCCAGAGCGATAAGGACATCATACAGGACCGCACCATCTTTGAGGATGCTTGCATCTTTGCGCCTAACCTTCACGGACAGGGATATATGTCTGACCGCGATTTCAATAACTACAAAGATCTCTTCGACACGATGATGTCGCTTGTAAAGTTGCCTGATCTCATGATCTACATCCGCTCTACTGTGCCTAATCTCATTGCGCAAATCGGCAAGCGCGGACGTGAATACGAGCAGACCATGCGCATCGACTATCTGACGGGTCTCAACGATAGATACGAAGAATGGATCAAGACTTACCCAGGCAAGCTCATCATCGTCGATGGCGACACTCAGAAATTTGAGTCCGATCCAGAAGCATTCCGCGACATCACTGACAAAATCGACGCCATGCTCTATGGATTGTTCAAGTAAGTGGTTGTTGGTTGTCGGTTGTTGGTTGTTGGTATTATAGTGTGATAAACCGACAGTCCGCCTCAACAGTCCGCCTCAACAATTAGCCACAACAGTACGCCCCTGTGTTGCCCGCGTTACCGGACAATATAACCCGCAATCTCCAACAAAAAAGCTGTCTGGAAGACAGTACCTTATTACACTATAGAATCATAATAGTGAAAGGTACTGTCTTCCAGACATTCTTTTGAGCCACTATACCAACGGTTTTTTACCGTTGGTTGACAGCACGAAACCTATCGAATATCAATCACAGGAATCTCGTCCTTATCATTATAATAAAGGTTCTCACCTGCCATACCCCAGATAAAGGTGTAATAGTGAGTGCCAGCAGCAGCATGCATAGACCACTCTGGTGACATGATAGCCTGTTCATTGTGCAACCATACGTTACGGCTCTCCTGTGGCTGTCCCATTACGTGAGAGATGGTCTGCTTCTCAGGAAGGTTGAAATAATAGTATGCCTCGATACGACGACCGTGAGTATGAGGTGGCATTGTGTTCCATACAGCGCCTGGATTCAACTGTGTCAGACCAAGCTGAAGCTGACATGGGCCCTCTTCGAGCACGTCTGTCACGATGAGCTTATAGACAGTACGGCTGTTCGCCTCCTCTACAGTACCTACAGGTCCCCATACTGCAGCCTTGAGCGAACCCTTACGACCGTCCAGTGTCACCCACTGAGTCTTGTAATGCTGGTGTGCAGTAGCAGAGTTGAGGTAGAACTTAGCTGGATTCTTTGGATCTACAGACTTAAATTCCACTGACTTGTTTACGTCGATAGAATTGCCCTTCTTATCGAATCCCATGTGGCCACGACCTACATAGAGAGCCTCTTTTGGTGCAAGAGCATACTCCTTGCCATCCACGATGACTACGCCATTGCCCAGACCGCAGTTTACGATACCTATCTCACGATTGTAAAGGAAATACTTTTCCTTGATATTCTTATCCACATCAAGACCGAGCTCCCAGAAGTTTTCAAGCTTCAAGGTCTGGTTTACCGGCATTGCTCCACCGAAGATGAAGCGGTCGTAGTGAGAATAAGTAAGGAGGATAGAGTCTGCCTCCATCACCTTCTCCATCACGAAGCGCTCACGGAGAGTCTTGGTATCATAGCCTTTGACATCTTCTGGATGACAAGCCGTCTGAAACTTTACATGCTGGCGGTTTACGAAACGGTCAGCTTCTTGTGCGTTTGCTGTTAAAGCAAGGCATACTGTAGCTAATGCTAATAATGTTTTCTTCATATCGTTTGTTTATCGTTTTATTTGTTGTGGGTTATAGGTTGTCGGTTGTGGGTTGTCGGTTTAAGATAATATATAAGTAACTTACCAACAACCCAAAACCAACAACCGACAACCAACAACCAATTATTTATTTATACGCATTCTATTCCAAACCAGCAGAGCAACAGAAAGAGCTGTGAGCACTGCAGCGCCAATCCATGTGAAAATATACTTCATACAAGCATAGATAAGGAATGCTATTGGAGAAGAAGCAAAGTCGAGAGAACCAGCCATAAAGCCTTCTGGCACCTGAACAGCCTTGTCGTCTGGATGTGCCTGAGCCACCATAGCTGCGGCTGAAGTGAAATTCTCTGACATCAAAGTGACAAAATAAAGACCTATTGCCATTACTATCAGACCCACGATGAATGACTTCACCACATTACCCTTGGTATATGGGAGCACCATCACAAAGACATAGAACATTCCTGCAAGGGATGCAAGTGGGAGAAACTGATTGCCCGGAAGCACTACAGCAAGGATAAGTGTCACCGGAATAAGGAGCAATGACACCACGAGAGTGGTGGGATGACCAATTACAAGGGCTGGAGACATACCAATGTAAAACTCTTTGTCAGCACCGAATTTCTTGGCTATCAGCTCACGAGTTGCCTCTGAAATAGGCTTCAGACCTTCGATAAAGAGCGATGTGATGCGTGGAATAAGCTCCATTACTGCACCCATCTTGATACCGAGACCGAGAGTGGCAGGAATATTTGCCACGAGTTCGTCTGTATTCTTGCAGGCAAGACAACCAATGATTATACCGATGATTACACCAAGAAAGAGTGGTTCGCCAAAGAGACCAAACTTCTTCTTCATGCCTTCAGCGTCGATATTGAGCTTGTCAAAGCCTGGTATCATGTCGAGCACCTTGCTTATTGCGATTGCAAAAGGAGTGAAACCCTGGCAGAAAGGCTGTGGGATTGAGATGCCTTCCATACCTGGATAGAATGATTGGAATCTCTTAGCAGTCAGGTCTGCCATTACGAGAGTGATTACATAACAGATTATTGCTGCAAAAAAGCCCCATCCGATAGAGTCGGTAAGGAAATAGACAACGGCACCGATGAATGCAAAATGCCAGTAGTTCCAAAGGTCGATGTTTACGGTACGGGTGCAACCGAGAAGCAAAAGCAGAAGGTTCACGCCGAGACATACTGGGATGATGAATGCTCCAACCGTGGTATTGTAAGCCACAGACGCTGCTGCAGGCCATCCCATGTCAAATACTTTCAGCGAAAGATTATAGATCTGCACCACCTGCTCGAGTGCTGGACCGAGGCTGGAAGTAAGAAGTCCGGTGATAACTCCGAGACCTACGAAGCCGACACCTACATAAAGACCGCTCTTGAGCGCCTTAGAAAACTTGATGCCGATACATACTCCGAGAATAGTAAAGATGATTGGCATCATGACAGCGGCGCCAAGGCCGATGATGTATGAGAATACTGATTCCATTAGTTGTTAGTTGTTTTGTTATTTGGTAGTTTAGTTGATAGTTATCACAGCCGGATTATCCAGTTCTTTCTTCCATTTCTTCAGGTAATCAAACCATGCTTCTTTACCTGAAAAACCGAAAGTCTCTATATCGCAAGTGGCATTAAACCAATAATGGAGGTTGTCCGTATCGGTTCCCACCACCTGAACGTATGCCTGATTAGGAAGTCTTTCCTTGCCATCTGTGAAGTGGCTGTCCGCTTTATAATATTGCTTTGGCACATATACGCCGAGTCCTACGGTGATTGTATCATACACCTTCGGATTATTTCCGGCGCAAGCTCTGCCCCAATCACCTCGCAATCCTGCCTTATCAGTGAATTCTTCCGAGCCTTCCACTATGTCAACGATGCCGGTAGAGAGCGGAACATCTGCCACATTGCGGGAGAAGCGCACCTGTACTTCCACGTCACGGTGACCATAATAGAGGATGTAACGGGTGGTGATGTCGAGCGGCTTGCATCCTTCGTATGGGCGCCAGCCCTTGTTTGTGATGTCGAGAATGCAGCGCACAGGACCTTCACACACCACTGTCTGAGTGCGATTTCTTACGTTTTCAAACATGATAGCATTCTTACCGTCCCATCCATGCAATGCTCCGCAACCGTAAGTACTGCCAGTATAGAGCACGTCTTCACCGTAACCCGCAGCACGCTGCTCGTCATTAGTGTAGAAACCCGTCTCTTTCACGTCCATCTTATGCTGACGATGTCCGTAATAATCAATGGATTGGCGATGATCACAATAGACACGGAAACCTACCATGTCATTCTCCATCACGGCACCGTGTGGATATATGTAGTTGTAGGGATTTGTTTCTTTAGGGAAAGTGACAGACTTAATCTGCTGATGTTTCTGATTTTTTGCTCCTCTATCGCGTATGCCGAGGTAGCCATAAGTCTGATTCTGATATTGTCTTGGTTCACCTTCTGTAGAAAGAACAACAGTAAATGTCTGCTTCTCCTTCTTTTTCATATCGGTGAGGAATGATAATTCATCATAGACTCCATCGTCATTGAGGTCATCAAGCTGGCAAGGAATTTCCTTGTCACCCAGTTTCACCAATGCGGTGGAATACTGTTTTGCAAGGGGAACCACAACAGGAACGGCGGTTCTCTCAACTGATGAAGGATTGGCAACCTTCACTTTTAGCGTCTTCACCTCAGCCTTTGCTGACAGGACAAGCGCCAATGCCATCATAATTAGGTTCAGTCTATTCATAATAAGTTACGTTAGTATAGTTATATTATTAACGGCGTTTGCGCCTTAATATTGTGGCTGTAGTAGTATATGCGGTGTCTCCACCTTAATAAGTTTGTAGTATAGCAGTCTTTTTAGATGGTATTCCCACCTATTCACATATTTCTCATCTCATTATCCAGACACCATTCTTTTCTATCATTGGCACCACCACCTGCTCTTTTGTGCTGTCATTAAAGCAGAAGAGCAGAAAAGCGTCCACCTTATTGTTTACAGAATCCCGAACAGCTCGCAAGGCTTTCACCTCCTTGATGCCCATGTGTTCTTTCTTCTGCTGTCCGAGATACATCTTCATATTGGTGATGAGTTGCTCACGGTAGGCAGGCACCACGGTGTCATTCATATTCATTCCATCTACGAAAGCAGCGTAATCACCATGTAGCAACTGGTCATAATACACCTTTGCTGCCTGCAATGCCACTTCTTCTGGCTTTATCTCCTCTTTCTTGCATCCTGCTATTATGCTGCAAAAGGCAAGTAATATGAAGGCTTTTCTCATTGTTTGGGAACTTTTTATAAAATATCAATAAATAAAAATAAATAAGAATACACAAAAATACAATTCTTTATATATATTTCTTTATTTTTATTTATTGAGATTTTATTAAGACAAGGCCTACTTCTGACGAATGAAGATATTGATAGGAGTACCTGTCAAGGTCCAGTTGTCACGTATCTTATTCTCAAGGAAGCGACGGTAATTCTCACGAATATACTGTGGCAGATTTGCATAGAACACAAATGAAGGTATCTGTGTGTCAGGAATCTGGTTACAGTATTTGATTTTGATATACTTGCCTTTGACAGACTGAGGAGGGAATGCCTCGATGAGAGGCAGCATCACTTCATTGAGCTTAGCAGTTCCTATCTTCGCCTTACGGTTGAGATATACCTGCTTTGCAGTCTCAAGAACCTTGAAGATGCGCTGCTTTGTCAGTGCAGAAGCGAAGATAATAGGGAAGTCAACGAATGGAGCCATACGCTGGCGAATGGCATTCTCGAATGTATCGATGACCTTCTGCGACTTCTCCGGTACGAGGTCCCACTTGTTTACCACCACTACGAGCGACTTATTGTTACGCTGAATCAACTGGAAGATATTCATATCCTGAGCCTCAATGCCACGGGTAGCGTCAATCATGAGGATGCAGACGTCAGAATTTTCGATTGCTCGGATGCTTCGCATTACGCTGTAAAACTCCAAATCCTCTGTCACCTTATTCTTACGGCGGATTCCGGCTGTATCTACAAGATAGAAATCAAAGCCGAATTTGTCGTATCTGGTGTAGATAGAGTCGCGGGTTGTGCCTGCAATGTCGGTCACGATGTTGCGATCTTCACCGATGAAAGCATTGATAAGGCTTGACTTTCCTGCGTTAGGACGTCCTACTACCGCAAAGCGAGGAATGTTTTCATCAATATCATCCTTAGTCTTCTCAGGCAGACGATTGAGCACTTCATCGAGCAAATCACCTGTACCACTGCCTGTTGCTGCACTGATACAGAAAGGATCACCGAGTCCTAAGCTGTAGAACTCAGCTGCATAAAACTGCTGATTGGTGTTGTCTGTCTTGTTAGAGACGAGGATTACTGGCAACCTAGTGCGACGCAGTATCTCTGCCACGTCCATGTCGAGGTCAGTCACTCCGGTCTGCACATCTACAAGGAAGAGCACGAGGTCTGCCTCCTCCGTTGCAATAAGCACCTGCTGGCGTATTGCGTCCTCAAACACATCGTCAGAATTGACTACCCATCCACCGGTATCTACGACAGAAAACTCCTTACCACACCATTCGCATTTACCATATTGACGGTCACGAGTAGTGCCAGCCACGTCACTTACGATAGCGTGACGAGTCTGTGTAAGACGATTGAAAAGTGTTGACTTACCCACATTTGGGCGTCCAACTATAGCTACGAGATTTCCCATATTAAAGCCCCACCTTTCCCTCACCAAAGGAGAGGGTTGAAGTTGCGCACCGCTTACGGCTCAATAACTCTGCAATTAGAGCATCAAATCAGGCGAAGCGCACTCTATGAGTGATTATAATTTATTGTTTCTATTACGTTATCTAAATATCCAAATGTCTCTTTACCAGAAGGTTGCAATGTTTTTCCACACTTCCTCTGGCGTTATTGGTTCTCTCTCTTCATCACTTTGACTTTTCAGTCGCCTCTCATCCTATTCATTTAGCATGGTAAAAGCGCTGTAATTGCATTCCCTGCCCTATTCTTTTCTGAGCACAGGAACGTGGATATTAAATGTCATTATATCCGAATTGTGAAAGTTCTCTGTCGTTGGATCGCCAATCTTTATCCACTTTGACAAAGGTTTCGAGGAAGATACTCTTGTCGAAGAACTTCTCAAGTGTCTTTCTTGCCTCTGTGTTCACTTTCTTGATAGCCACACCTTGGTGACCTATGATAATGCCTTTTTGCGAATCGCGCTCCACGTATATCGTTGCCATGATATGTATTCGCTTGTCGTCTTCCTTGAATGAGTCGCAACGCACTTCGACGGAATATGGTATCTCCTTGTCATAATAGAGGAGAATCTTTTCGCGAATAATCTCTGATACGAAGAAACGCGCTGGCTTGTCAGTCAGTTGTTCCTTATCGAAATAAGGCGGAGAGTCAGGCAGGAGTTCCTTGATACGTTTGAGGAGGATATCGACACCAAACTTATTCTTGGCAGAAATAGGTAATATCTCCGCATTAGGAAGCAGCTCGTGCCATTTCAGGACTATCTTTCCGAGCCATTCATTGTTGGCATCACGCTTCTTGCACTTGGCGTTTTCCTCCTCAGGCACTGCATCAATCTTGTTGATGAGCAAGATGACGGGGATGGTCATCTTTGCCACCTTGTCGAGAAATTCACGGTTTTTCTCCGGATTCTCCACCACGTCGGTGACATACAGCAGCACGTCAGCATCGGTGAGGGCAGACTCGGAAAAGGCGAGCATGGACTCCTGGAGTTTATAGTTTGGCTTCAGCACGCCTGGAGTGTCGGAAAAGACTATCTGCATATCATCGGTATTGACGATACCCATGATACGATGACGTGTGGTCTGCGCCTTGAATGTGGCAATACTGATACGCTCGCCTACGAGCTGGTTCATGAGAGTGGACTTTCCCACATTAGGATTGCCCACGATATTTACAAATCCTGCTTTATGCATAAAATTGACAAAAAAACGCACCCGTTATACATTAAAGATAATGGATGCGTTTTTCTTGAATTATAATATTATGTGATAAGCCATTATGGCGATATCCCTATTAAGCCTTCTTCGCAGCCTCAGCTCCGTCATAGCCCCACTTCAGGAAAGCAGCTCCATGAACGAAACCGGCACCGAATGCAGTAATGATGACATTGTCGCCCTTCTTCAACTTATGTTCGAAGTCCCAAAGAGCGAGCGCGATAGACGCTGCACTGGTGTTACCATAGTGCTCAATGTTGACCATCACCTTCTCCATAGGAATGTCGAGACGCTTGGTTACAGCCTCAATGATACGCATATTTGCCTCATGAGGTACAACCCAGTTGACGTCAGCCTCCTGAAGGTTGTTACGCTTCATGATTTCCTTGACGTCATCAGACATACTTGTCACCGCATAGCGATAGACAGTACGACCTTCCTGATAGATATAGTGCATACGATGATCCACAGTGTAGTGAGAAGCAGGGCATACAGAACCGCCAGCCTTCATGTGAAGGAAAGGCAGACCCTGTCCGTCTGTACGGAGGAATGAGTCCTGGAAGCCGACACCTTCTTCGGTAGAAGCTTCCATAAGCACTGCTGCAGCACCGTCACCGAAGAGGACACAAGTCTGACGATCTTGATAATCCACCATACTTGACATCTTCTCAGCGGCAATGACCATCACCTTCTTGTATCTGCCACTCTGGATAAAAGCAGAAGCCATATCGACAGTATAGAGGAAGCCACAGCATGCACATGACACATCAAAGCCATGAGCATTCTTCATGCCGAGCTTTCCTATGACGATAGAGGCGTCAGAAGGAAAACGGTAGTCAGGAGTTGTGGTAGCCACGATAACACAATCGATAGTGTTAACATCGACACCAGTCTTTCTAACAAGCTGTTTTGCAGCCTTTCGTGCGAGATAACCCGAGCCGAGACCTTCCTCAGTGAGGATGCGACGCTCCTTAATACCTACACGTGTAGTAATCCACTCGTCAGTGGTATCAACCATACGCGAGAGCTCCTCATTATTGAGGATGTAGCTCGGTACGTATCCACCGATGCCAGTGATTACGGCATTAATCTTTTCCATTATCGAATATTACTCAGCAACTTCGTCCTTAACAATAGCAACCTTACCACGATACATGCCACAAGTAGGGCATACAGTGTGGTAAACATAGTAACCTCCACAGTTTGGGCAAACTGCGAGTGTTGGTGCTACTGCCTTGTCATGAGTACGACGCTTGAGAGTACGGGTCTTTGATTGTCTTCTTTTAGGATGTGCCATTTTGTTTTAAACGTTTTAAAGTTTTTCTTTTAATTCTGATAGTTTACTCCAGCGTGGATCAATTGCTTCCTTATCAGCCTCATCACCACTTCGGGTGGCTGACAGCTCGTCGAGCTTTTCCGTCATCGCAGTATTGCATTTACCAGGTGCATGAACGTGCTTAATGGGCACTGACAGAGCTATTGACTCATAGATGATCCATGAGAGGTCGAGTATCCCTTCGTTCTCTTCCACTGTGATGGTATCATCATCTTCACTGTTTTCGATGCCTAATTTTACTATAAACCTATTATCCGACTTTATAGATTGCTCCATATCATCGAGACAGCGGTCACAGGTCACAATGACAAAACCCTCAACATTGATTTCCATGTCAAAGTAATTCTCAGCCTTTTGCAGAGATACACCCACACGGACGTTACCACTTTGAATATCAGCATCTTCCAATGCTTCAAAGTAGTCGTCTCCAAGCACCCAATTATTCTCAAAAGAATCCTCTTTGAGTGCCTTCAAATCAAGTCTTAAGGTCTCTAAACTAAACATTTGGGTGCAAAGGTACTACTTTTTTTTTGATTAACAAAATCTTTCCGACAAAAATTGTTATTTTTCTATTACACCTTCGTTTGAGGTCATGAAATTAAAAAACAATTACTTATATTTGCACCTTATTATAATAATGCATAATTTATAATTCATAATGCATAATGCATAATCTATAATTCATGATGCATATTTATTTGGAATTTTCAGAAGAAGAGCGTAACAAAAAGAAATGAAAAAGAATAAATATTCAGGGCTAACTGACAAAGAGGTAAGTGAAAGCAGGGCTAAGCACGGTTCGAACGTCCTCACTCCTCCTGAAAAGGAACCATTATGGAAGCAGTTTGTACAGACGCTGACGGGTCCGTTTGGACATCTGATACCTGGATGGTCTGACGGCGACTCTCTCGTTTTCATACTCGAAATCGCAGCCTTGCTGTCTGTAGGCATCTCATGCTCGGAGTATTTCGGTCTCTTCGGACTTGAAGCGTCTGGCAGCATGAAGGTGTTCTTCGAACCGGCGGGCATCATCATGGCGATAATACTCGCCACTGGCATCTCTTTCTATTTTGAGATGAAGGCAAACAAGGAGTTTGAACTGCTCAATACGGTCAATGATGAAGAACCTGTGCAGACCTTCCGAAATGGCAAGATTACAAGCATTCCTAAGCGAGACATCGTGGTGGACGACGTGATTATAATATCCACTGGCGAGGAAATACCAGCGGATGCCGAACTGCTGGAATCCACTTCGCTCAGCATTGACGAGTCTTCTCTGACAGGAGAACCCATCTGCCTGAAGACTACCGACCGAGCCCTATTCGACAATGACGCCACTTTCCCGAGCAATCACGTCATGCGTGGCACAAAGGTTATGGAGGGACATGCAGTTGGAAAGGTCTTTGCCGTTGGCGACAAGACTGAGAACGGTAAGGTTTTCACTGCTGCACAAATAAGCGACAGCATCAAGACGCCACTCGACGAGCAATTTGATCGTCTCGGAAAATACATCTCCATAGCGAGCTATGCGATAGGAATCATCGTCTTCATTGGTAGGATAGTGGCTTTCTGCAGTCTCCATGACGACGCTTTCAGCGACCCTAATCTCGTGACTTACGCTTTGCAGTCGCTGATGATTGCCGTGACATTGGTAGTGTGCTCCGTACCTGAGGGCCTGCCCATGGCGGTTACTCTCTCACTTGCCCTTTCGATGCGACGTATGCTGAAGACCAACAACTTAGTCAGAAAGATGCATGCCTGCGAGACTATGGGCGCAACGACTGTAATCTGTACGGACAAGACTGGCACGCTAACGCAAAACAAGATGCAAGTGGCAGAAGCAATGCTGGACGAGGAACACATTGACATGGTTTTTCAAAACATGGCTATCAATAGCACTGCCGTCATAGGTTGCGACTCGGAAGGCAAGGAAATACTGCTGGGCAACCCTACCGAAGCAGCTCTCCTGCTTTATCTACGTTCGAAAGGCAAGGACTATGCCTTGATGAGGGAAGAAGCGCACGTCACTGCCGAAGTGCCTTTCTCTACTGAACGAAAGTATATGCAAACGACAATAGCAACTCGTAACGGTGAACTATGCCTGACAAAGGGCGCTCCGGAGATTGTTCTCGATATGTGCCAGCAGTCCTCCTTTGCCCGCAAGGACATAGAGGCAATGCTCCTGAAATATCAATCCCAAGGAATGCGCACGCTCGGCTTTGCTGCTGGCGACCGTTTCCTCGGCATAGTGGCTATCAGCGACCCTGTTCGTCCCGACGTTCCAGAGGCAATTCACGAATGTATTGACGCCGGCATTGACATCAAAATAGTGACTGGCGACACACCGGCTACGGCGCGAGAGATTGGCAGACAGGCTGGACTCTGGAAGGAATCGGACTCCGACCGCAACATCATCACGGGTCCGGACTTCGCTGCACTGACAGACGATGAACTCATCTCCTGCATACATGACATAAAAATCATTGCCAGAGCACGACCTATGGACAAGAAGCGCCTCGTGGAAATGCTGCAACATTGCGGTGAAGTGGTGGCAGTGACAGGCGACGGCACCAATGATGCACCTGCACTGAAAGCCGCCCACGTGGGTCTCTCGATGGGTGATGGCACAAGTGTGGCAAAAGAGGCTTCGGATATTACTATCATCGACAATTCTTTCTCAAGCATAGGCAGAGCCGTGATGTGGGGAAGGTCTTTGTATCAGAACATACAAAGATTTATTTTATTCCAGCTTACCGTCAATGTGGCGGCTTGCCTCATAGTGGTAGCCGGCGCTTTCATGGGCACCGAATCGCCACTTACCGTGACGCAGATGCTGTGGGTAAACCTTATCATGGACACCTTCGCGGCAATGGCATTGGCTTCGCTTCCTCCGTCCGAGTCGGTGATGCGCGATGCTCCGCGTGACCGCAACGCTTTCATCATCACTAAAAAGATGCTTGCCTCTTTACTCGTGACGGGAATAGGTATGTTTCTTATCCTCGTATGGATGCTCTACATCTATGAACACGGAAGGAATGACATCCTCGCCATGCCAGACATCCTGAGGGAATGTCATAACCTCGGTGCTCGCCGTTCTCCTTCGCCTTACGAACTGACATTACTCTTCACCACCTTCGTTATGTTCCAATTCTGGAATATATTCAATGCGAGGGCATTCAATACGGGACGTTCTGCTTTTCACCTGAAAGGATGCAAGGGATTCATCGGCATTGCCTCTGCGATATTCTTCGGTCAGATAGCGATAATAAATGTTGCTGGCGACTTCTTCAATGTTGTCCCGATTTCACTCTGCGACTGGATTACCATCATCATTGGTACATCCATAGTCCTAATAGCAGGCGAAATCATAAGAATGATAAAGAAATAGCAATCGCCAGTGTCTGCCAACAGGTTACAGTACCAAGAGCCGCCACTGTGTCTGCCGCGTTACCGGCAGATATTACAAAAAAAAATCAACCAACACCAGACAACACCCCCCAAAAAAGATAAATGATATACCCAAACAACTTCGAACAAAAAATAGGATTCAATGAAATAAGAGCCCTTCTGAACGAGCGTTGCCAGTCCACTCTCGGAAAAGAGAAGGTAGCAGAGATGCAATTCTCAAAAGACGCTGGCGAAATCAGCGAATGGCTCTGTCAGATAAAGGACTTCCGCAGACTGAAAGAAGAGCGCGAAGACCTGCCAATACAGTTCTTCTACGACGTAAGAGAGAGCATAGCAAGGATGCGACTGGAAGGCACTCACATGGAGGAAGAGGAATTATTCAATCTCCGCCGTTCACTCGATACCATCGACAAACTCGTGCATATCATCCGACAATCTGACGATACAGAGGACGACAACAATGCTATTGCAGACAAAAAGGACGATAATAAAACTGAAGAGACAACTAATTCTGCCTCCAAAAGCGTCTCCCCCAAAAAGGCTTTAGGTCATGGAAAAGCATACCCTTCGCTCTATCGCCTCGCTGACGGCATTGCCACTTTCCCTGAGATCGTGCGCCTGATAGACAGTACTCTCGACAAATTCGGCAAGGTGAGAGATAATGCCAGCACCACCCTACTACGCATACGTCGCGAACTAGCACAGACCGAAGGTAGCATCTCGCGCATTCTGAACGGCATTCTGCGCTCTGCTCAGGCTGAAGGACTCGTAGAGAAAGATGCCGCTCCGGCTCTTCGCGATGGCAGACTCGTCATCCCTGTCGCCCCTGCCATGAAGCGCAAGATTCGTGGCATAGTGCATGATGAGAGTGCGTCAGGACGCACATACTATATCGAGCCTGCCGAAGTGGTGGAAGCTAATAATAAGGTACGCGAACTGGAGAATGATGAGCGTCGCGAGATAATACGCATTCTCAAAGAGATTGCTGCCGAGATACGCCCTTGGTGGCGATTGATGCTCGATTCCTACTCTTTCCTCGCTTCTATTGATTTCATCAATGCTAAAGCGTCTTTGGCTGAATATCTTAATGCCATTGAGCCTAACATCAAAATGAAACCGATGGTCGATATGATAGAAGCTAAGCACCCTCTGCTGAAACTATCACTGGAGAAGCAAGGCAAGAAAGTAGTGCCTCTCGACATCACTCTCACCCCGCAGAAGCGCATCCTCATCATTTCTGGTCCCAATGCCGGAGGTAAATCCGTATGCCTCAAGACCACTGGCATCATACAGTATATGCTTCAGTGCGGACTCTCCGTTCCCGTTAGCGAGCGAAGCACATTGGGCATATTCAGTGACATCATGATCGACATCGGTGACGAGCAGAGTATCGAGAATGACCTATCCACTTATTCTTCCCACCTCCTCAACATGAAGAATATGATTCGTCAGGCTCACCGACAGTCACTCCTTCTCATTGACGAGTTCGGCACCGGCACCGAGCCTGGCATTGGTGGAGCCATAGCCGAGGCTGTGCTGAAACAGTTCTGCGAGCATGGCGCTTTCGGTGTCATCACCACCCACTATCAGAACCTGAAGCATTTCGCTGATTCGCATGAAGGCATCGCCAATGGCGCTATGCTCTACGACCGACATGAGATGCGTGCGCTCTTCCAACTTCAGATAGGTCGTCCTGGCTCTTCCTTTGCCATAGAGATTGCACGCAAGACTGGACTCCCAGAGTCTGTCATCAAGGATGCTTCCGACATCGTAGGTCAGGATTATATCCAGAGCGACAAATACCTTCAGGACATCGTGCGCGACAAGCGCTACTGGGAATCAAAGCGTCAGGCTGTGCATCAGCGCGAGAAGGACATCGAAAAGACCATCTCTAAATATGAAGCCGGACTCACTGAGGTGGAGAAAGAGCGTAAGGAAATACTGCGTCGTGCTAAAGAGCAGGCACAGGAACTGATACGTGAAGCCAATAAGCGCATCGAGAACACCATACGCGAGATACGAGAAGCACAGGCTGAGAAAGAGGCTACTCGCAAACTGCGTGAAGATATGAAAGCCTTTGAAGCCGACATACAGGAGGTGGATTCCACTGCCAACGATGAAGCCATAGCACGAAAGATTGCGCAGCTACAAGCTCGTAAGGAAAGAAAGGAAAAGCGCAAGGCTGAGAAAGCGAAGCAAGCCACAACCGTCAACACCACTACTACTGTATCCGCCACATCAACGACAGATTCCAAACTCTCGTCATCGACCGTTTTCCAGAAGGAGGACACCGTTAGAATAAAGGGTACAAAGTCCATAGGCAAGATAGAATCGGTGGAATCAAACGGCAAAATGGCAACTGTCATTTTCGGAGATATGCGCACCAAGATGCGCACCGACCGACTGGAACACGCTGAAGCGCCTAAGACAGTGCCCCCCCCTACCTCCACTTACACTGCTGCTTCGCGCACTACACGCGAGACCATCGACAATCGACGTGCCAATTTCCATCAAGACATCGACGTAAGAGGAATGCGTGGCGACGAAGCTCTCACCGCAGTGCAATATTTCATTGACGACGCCATCCTCGTAGGCATGACTCATGTACGCATACTTCACGGCAAGGGCAACGGCATTCTCCGTCAGTTGATTCGCCAATATCTCCACACCATCCCTAATGTTCTCTCTGTCAAAGATGAGCACATACAGTTTGGTGGAGCCGGCATCACAGTGGTGGAGATAGAGTGACATTTTTTATAGCTTGATAATATTTTCCATAGCGTGATAATCTTGTGTAAAAGTAGGTAATCAGAATTATTTCGATTACCTACTTTTACATTTTATTATATCCTCAAATCCGCAACTAAGCCCTTCAACGTCCTTTTTGCGTGTACACGTCCTCTCATTACTGAATTATCAGATAAATAGAGGCTGGAATACACCACTTCAGCCCACAACATCCCCTTACTCATAAGTGAACGGATAATTTCGCTGTACCGATAACCAAACGATCTACACCTTAGACCGAGGGTAGAGCCTATTACAGAAGACAATGTGGAGTCAAATTGCTCCATGACCAGAAAATATTCCTCCAAAAGGAGTGGGTTTCTCAGATTTAATTTGTATCTTTGCCATGTCATATCAGAGTTTTGCTTGTTTATTATTAGCAACACTAAGATAAGTGAATTCTTCGATATGGCAAAATCCTGGCAACTTTTTGTTGCTCAAGTGCTTAAAAAGTTTAATTTATAATAGTGTTGCGGAATTAAGGATGAATAAGAATAATAAATCTTTCTTTTTAGGTGTCGTGACAGGTATTGTCTTGACATTTGTAGTTTTATTTGTTATTGGGTCAGTCCATCAGAACTCCGCCGATAATGACCCAATTCAGTATCTTGAAAAGCCTGTAAGTTATGAAGACAAGACTGAAACTTCTTTCAAGGTCTTTCAAGTCCTTGGCAGTGCTGCATTGGCAAGTGAAATCTCAAACAAGGAATACAAGTGGTACAACGGCAATACAGTTGTGATACTTGGAGAGAATTTTTATAGCGACCAAGTGGTTACTGTCAAAAATCCACAGCGTGTAGGCACATACAGCTATACAAACAAAGGTGGAATACCTATGACTGTTCCTGTGATAGATGGAGAAATGAAGTAATCATCTTATCAAGATTGATAATGAACAAGCAAACCCACTGACTTTCAGCAGTTAGGCAAAGGTCAGTGGGTTTGTTGTTCCCAAAATGAATCCCACAAGCAATGTTGGTAACATTAGATTATTTCGTCCAGTGGTAGTGAGTATCGAGCATTAGGAAGATAACCAATCCGAAAATGACGATGCCAAAAACGCAGAAGAACCAAAAGAACCATTGGGAATAGTACCCGAGGTAGCAACCGTCATATTCCTTATAGCGTTTTTGAACATCCTTGCGTACATATTCTGGAGCATATCCGTTCATTTTTCCATTGAAAAAGTGCGAAGAGCAACTTTTCCGGAGCATGTCCGTTCTCATTTACAGGTACAGGCTCTTCAGTTAAAAAATCCCTTATATCCTTATAATCCGTGTTCGTTTCACCACTGAGTTTTTTTCGAACGCGGATTTATCGGATTGACACAGATGCTTCGCTCGTGGGGGAGTACCACCACCTGATAAAATCCGTTATATCCTTATAATCCGTGTTCGTTTCCCAATGAGTTTTTTCGAACGCGGATTTATCGGATTGACACAGATGCTTCGCTCGGTGAGGTACTGTCTTCCAGACAGCAGTCACTATATGTCATGGAAATCCCGAGACTTCGTCCCGGGTTACTCTCGCTTCGCTCGGTATTGGCTTCCAGC
>URJQ01000042.1 GCA_900548195.1 uncultured Prevotella sp. | reverse complement strand
GCATACGTTAAGTGTGAATTAACCTCTAAACTATAAACAGTATAGCCTTCAGGAATATTACGAACAATATAGTTAGGAAGTTGCTCCTCAGTCATTAACTGACTCTTGTAAAATAAACTGCCTTCAGGAATTGTAGAATCATAAGAAACATACTTACCAACCACTTGATTATTACTAGTTGCTAAATTTTGCGTAGAATCAACCATACTTTTACTTACCTTAACAGATCCAACCAAAAAGGCACGCAGAAGAGATTCTGCGTGCCCATTTATTACGTATTGATATAATAATCAAATACTTGAGTCGGTTTAGAGCTCAGCGAGGTGCTTGATAGTGCGAACCATCTGAGAAGTGTAAGAGTTCTCATTGTCGTACCAAGAAACAACCTGTACCTGATAAGTATCCTCATCAACCTTAGCTACCATTGTCTGAGTAGCGTCGAAGAGAGAACCGTACTTCATACCGATGATATCAGAAGAAACGATCTGATCCTCAGTGTAACCGAAAGACTCAGTACCAGCAGCCTTCATTGCAGCGTTGATACCCTCTACAGTAACGTTCTTACCCTTAACAACAGCAACGAGGATAGTTGTAGAACCTGTTGGAGTTGGAACACGCTGTGCAGAACCGATAAGCTTACCGTTGAGCTCAGGAATAACGAGACCGATAGCCTTAGCAGCACCAGTAGAGTTTGGAACGATGTTCTGAGCACCAGCACGTGAACGACGGAGGTCGCCCTTACGCTGAGGACCGTCAAGGATCATCTGGTCACCAGTGTAAGCGTGGATAGTTGACATGATACCTGACTGGATTGGAGCGTATGCGTGGAGAGCAGCAGCCATAGGAGCAAGACAGTTTGTTGTGCAAGAAGCAGCAGAGATAATCTTGTCTTCTGGAGTCAATGTGTTGTGGTTTACGTTGTAAACGATAGTTGGGAGGTCATTACCTGCAGGTGCAGAAATAACTACCTTCTTAGCACCAGCTGTAAGGTGAGCAGATGCCTTCTCCTTAGATGTATAGAAACCTGTGCACTCAAGAACTACGTCAACACCGAGCTCACCCCATGGGAGTTCAGCTGCGTTTGGCTTAGCATAAATAGTGATCTCCTTACCGTCAACGATGATAGAGTTTTCTGTAGCCTCTACTGTGTGCTTGCCCTCACCGAACTTGCCAGCGAAACCGCCCTGAGCAGTGTCATACTTGAGAAGGTGAGCGAGCATCTTAGGAGATGTAAGGTCGTTGATTGCAACTACCTCATAACCTTCAGCCTCAAACATCTGACGGAAAGCCAGACGACCGATACGGCCGAAGCCGTTAATAGCAACTTTTACCATTTTTTGTTTTTTAATTTTTTATTATTAAAAAGGTGAATATAATCTTTCTACTACCTTGCTTTGTTAAAAATGCACTGCAAAAGTAAGAAAAAAAAATAAGATAATATGCCTTTTTCTCATTTTTTTTTGCAAATATAGCGATATTTATCAAAAGTTTTGTATTTTTGCACGCAAATTGCTATTTACACTTTTCAATTTTAATTTCTAACATTCATTTTCTATGGCATCATTTGTTTCTGAATTCAAAGAATTCGCAATGCGTGGCAATGTGATGGACATGGCTGTCGGTGTAATCATCGGCGGGGCTTTCGGAAAGATTGTTTCTTCCCTCGTCAACGATGTCCTCATGCCTATTATCGGTACTCTTACCGGAGGTATTGACTTCAGCGGGTTGGCAATAACTATCGGAGAAGCGAACATTAATTACGGTATGTTTATACAAAACATCATTGATTTTATTATTGTTGCTTTCTGTGTTTTCCTTATGATCAAAGGCATCAACACCATTGCAAATAAAGCTAAGAAGGAAAAAGCTCCAGTTGAGCCCGCACCAGCTCCAGAGCCATCGGCAGAAGAAAAACTTCTTACTGAGATTCGTGACTTGCTGAAGAAGTAGATATTTCATATACTCAGCAACACAAACCACAACAAAACAGGAGAATAGGTCCCCGATAGTTTTCATATTACTATCTGTGACCTATTCTCCTGATTGTTTTTTAGCGACTAATCTATATTTATTGGATGACTAATTGAAGCTTCGCAGGTATCTAACGAGCTACTAATCATTGATAAAAATATCAACAAATAAAAACAAACAAATATATTTTTCTATATGTTCTTTATTTTTCTATATTGACATTTTACGCTTCCCCACGGCAGTAGGGACTAAGGAGCTATTTATTCCTTGCGAAAGTTGAGTGAGTAATAAATATGTATTATACGACTAATAAATATTTCTTGGACGACTAATAAATATGTATTATACGACTAATAAATATGTATTATACGACTAATAAATATACCTTGGGCGACTAAAATTATGAAAGAGCAATATTATTCCCTACTTCTTACTCTCAAGAATCTGGGATATTCCCTGCTCTCGATGGCAGATTCTCACCTCAATACCATACTTACGATGCAGATGTTCTGCAAGATGCTGGGCAGAATAGACCGATCTATGCTGTCCTCCTGTACAACCGAAACTGAACATAAGCGACGTGAAACCGCGCTGAATGTAACGCTCTACGTGTGCATCTGCAAGTTTATATACCGATGTGAGGAAGGTTAATATCTCGCCATCATCCTCCAGGAATCGGATTACGGGTTCGTCCAAGCCTGTAAGTTTCTTGTAAGGCTCATAGCGACCTGGGTTATGAGTGCTTCTGCAATCGAAGACATAACCACCTCCATTGCCCGTTTCATCCTCTGGAATGCCTTTCCTGAACGAGAAACTGAACACACGAACCACCAAAGGACCTTTGCCATCATATTTCGAGAATGTTGCCGGACCGTCATTAGGGTTTGCCTTATATACGTTAGTGTCTGCCGTTTTGAAACCATCCTCTCTCTTCTTCTCCTCTTCTTTTGCAGGGGCAAACTGTGGCAACTCCGCAATTCCCCTCAACACCTCTACCAAATAAGGATAAGGGAACTGGCCTGAATTAGCGAGAAGCGAACGGAGATTGTCTATTGCTGGCGGAATGGAATCCAGGAAATGCTCCTTTCTCTCGAAGTAGCCACGGAAGCCATAGGCTCCAAGAACCTGCAAAGTGCGGAATAAGACGAACAATGAAAGTCTCTCATTGAAGTGCTTTTCCGATGGAACCTCAGTATAATGCTTCAGTGCATCATAATACTCAGCAATAAGCTCCTTACGCAATTTCTCCGGATAACGTGCCGAAGCCTGCCAAAGAAACGAAGCAAGATCATAGTAATATGGTCCCTTTCGTCCACCCTGGAAGTCTATAAAATAAGGATTTCCCTCAGCATCAAGCATCACATTGCGTGCCTGAAAGTCTCGATAGAGGAAACTTAACACCGTCTCACTATGGGAATCATCATCCGAATCATTCACAAGGTCCTTTGCAAAGAGACGAAATGCCGCCTCCAGTTTCAGTTCATGAAAGTCTAATCCCGTAGCTTTCAGAAAGCAATACTTGAAATAATTAAGGTCGAAAAGCACGGAGTCAACGTCCATTTCCGGCATAGGATAGCATTGAGAGAAATCCAATCCTCTCGCTCCTCGTATCTGAATATTAGGCAACTGCCTTATAGTTCGACGCAGAAGTTCCTTCTCTTTCACATTATATCTGCCGCCGGCATCGCGTCCTCCCTTGATTGCTTCAAAGAGGGAAGTATCTCCGAGGTCGGTCTGAAGATAGCGCATACCGTCTTCGCTCACGGCAAGGATATAAGGGACAGGCAACTGTCTCTTCTGAAAGTGGCGTGCCAGATAGATGAAAGCATGGTTTTCTTCCTGTGATGTGCCTATTACTCCCACCACAGACTTGCCATCCGCATCTATAAAACGGTAATACACTCTGTTACTTCCTGCACCTGGTAATTGCTCCACAGCGACAGGTTCTACACCTTTATATAATATATAGAGATTCCTTAATTGTTGCATAACGAATGCAAAAGTAATGATTTTTTTCCATACATCGACACATTTATTTTCATTTTTGTGCCGTCTATGTTCTTTTTCTTTGGTAAAATCAAAAAGGGCCTTTGGGCTATTAACTATTTCTCCCCATCATACAAATAAGAACTTGCATAATGGGGGGAAACGAATAATTGCAATATAATGTGGTCTTAGCAGAGCTTTCTTGAACCGTCACCGATAACTACATCGATGACCTTTGGCTCATGACCATACTTAGCAGCGAATTTCTTCTTTGCGTCTGCAATGAAAGTGTCATAAAGTTCGTCCTTCACAAGGTTGATAGTACAACCACCGAAGCCACCACCCATGATGCGTGAACCGGTCACTCCGTCCTCACGAGCAATCTCATTGAGGTAATCCAACTCCTCACAACTTACCTCATAATCCTTAGAGAGTCCCTCATGAGTGAGATACATCTGCTTACCTACTTCCTCGTAGTCACCACGTGTGAGGGCATCGCTGACTGCAAGTACGCGGTCTTTCTCACCCAATACGAAGGTAGCACGCTGGATATCCTCGGCAGAAACATCTCCTTTCACTTCCTCAAGATCATCCCAAGTGCAGTCGCGGAGGGTCTCAATATGGCGCTCTGGATGCTTTGCCTGCACAGCCTTTGCCACATTTTCACATGAACGACGACGGTCATTGTATGGAGAACCTGCAAGTTCGTGCTTCACACAAGAATTAAGAAGGACGAGCTTATATCCCTTTGGCTCAAATGGATAATACTCAAACTCACGGCTGTTGCAATCAAGACGCATCAGCTTACCTGCCTTTCCAAAGACAGAAGCAAACTGGTCCATGATTCCGCAGTTACAGCCGATATACTTATGCTCTGTAGCCTGACCGGCCAGCACCATGTCCCATTTGCTGATCTTATTGTCTGCAAAGAGGTCATTGAGGGCACAAGCGAAGCAACTCTCCATAGCAGCAGACGAACTCATACCTGCTCCGAGAGGCACATCTCCTGCAAATGCGATATTGAAACCTTTGACATCAACACCGAGAAGGCGGAATTCCTGCACCATTCCGTAGATGAAGCGTGCCCAAGTAGCGTTAGGTCCTTTTGGATCATCGACCTTAAATTCTACGCGGTCCTTGAGGTCGATGGAATAAGCCATAACGGTATTAGTGCCATTAGGACGCACTTCTGCCATTATTCCGCAATCCACTGCGCCTGGGAATACGAAGCCGCCATTATAGTCTGTATGTTCTCCAATCAGATTTATACGGCCTGGAGAATGATATATATTACCAGTCTTGCCGTCAAAATGCTTGATAAAGCGACTTCTGACAAATTCTATATCCATCATTGTATGTTTTTATGAATAAAAGTAGGTGGTCAAAATTATTTTGACAAAGAACTAAAAATCAGAAAATATTTTGATTTTATTACAACAATAATTCTGACCTCCTACTTATTGATATTAAATTATTTAAAGCTCTACGCCAAACTTATAAATGGTCTTCTGCTTGTATCTCTCACCTGGATTGAGCACTACTGTAGGGAAGTAAGGATGATTAGGTGAGTCTGGGAAATGCTGTGCCTCAAGGCAAATAGCAGAACGGCGTGGGAAAGTAGCACCGTGGCAACCTGTAAATCCATCACCGAAATTATCTGTATAAAGTTGGAGACCAGGCTCTGTGGTAAACACCTCAAGTGTGCGACTGGTCTTAGGATCCTTCAGACGAGCGGCAAATGAGAGCTCTCCCACTTCGCGCTTGTTGAGCACATAGTTATGATCATAGCCCTGACCATTACGCAACTGCTCATTGTCTGCCTCGATATCCTTGCCTATTGTCTTAGGTGTACGGAAATCGAATGGAGTTCCCTCTACCTTGAGAATCTCACCTGTAGGAATAGAAACCTTGTCGATAGGGAGATAGAAGTCTGCATTGATCTGACACTCTACGTCAAGAACGTCAGGAGTAGGGTTTGCCACGCCTGCGAGAGCGAAGAAAGCATGGTGCGTAAGATTGATGATGGTCTTCTTATTGGTTGTGGCGAGATACTCGATGATAAACTCATTATCATTAGTAAGAGTATATTCCACAGTCACATGCACCTCACCGGAGAATCCTTCTTCACCGTATGCGCTTACATAATTGAGAGCAAGGCGCTGGTCGCTCATCTGAAGTGCATCCCAAACACGTGCATGGAAGCCTGTAGGACCACCGTGAAGATGGTTAGGACCATCATTGAGAGCCAACTGATACTCTTTTCCATTTAGGGTATAGCGTCCTTCCTTAATGCGGTTACCATAGCGTCCTACGAGAGTAGAAAGGAAAGGCTGGTGTCCCTTGAGCATATCTTGGATATTATCAAAGCCATGAATCACATCCCCCATCTTGCCGTCTTTATCCGGCATCATCATTGCGGCGATAGAACCACCATAGTTAGTCACTGCCACCTCACAACCGTTAGCGTTGCGAAGGATATAGAGGTCTGTCTTCTTACCATTCACTACGGTCTGGAAGTCTTCCGGCTTCAGACCGCAAATGTTTTCACTTGGGTTGATCATATTATTTTAAGTTTAGGTTGAAAAAAATATAATTGTTTAATTATAGAAGTTCCAAGATATTCCTATCCGGAGCATTTTCTCGTTCATTGGATGATGAGGTGTAGTGAAATACATCTTGTTTCCCTGTCCCTGGTTGACGTGACTCATCATTATGAAGAATCTGCAACCCTTCAGCACAAAGTTGGCATAGACATTGACGAAAGGATAATTGCCTATCTTCGTCTTCACTTCATCATTCTCCTGCACTGCAAAAGCGCCCATTTGAGAGCAGTATTCTGGTGCATTATAAGAGGTAAAATATGTCACATCGGCTCCAAGGTGGCACTTGAGTACCTTTGCAATCTTGAAGTCAAGATAGATATTGCTCCAGATATTGAGGTCAGGAACAGGCAAAACGGACTGCTTGCTGCTGTTCTGATAAGTCACCCTGTTCTCCCAATTCAATGCTCCGAAGGTGAAATCCTGACAGAGCTGGGCTGTAATAAGGCGGATATCCTCGGATGATTGGCGTGAGAACACCTCTACTCCTACTGGTAGTCCGGCACTGGAGTGGGAATATGTCATTCCGAGATAATTGTAATTACTGATATTATCCACTCCTACTCTCAACTTAGTGCGGGTGTGAGGGAATGTCAGCGTGCCGCCAATATGCGTATGTGTCACCTTATCCATGTCATCATCATCCCACCAGATATGCTTGGAATGATAGTGAGACATATAGAATTCAGGCGCTGTGTGATTGAAGAATCCGTCAATATCCACCCTCGCGGTGTCTCCTAAGAGCGGGATATTGAGGTCTGCCGTTCCATCAATGCGGATATCTCCAAAGCGGTCGCCAGCGAGTCCGAAGTCGCCAGTCACGTTATAATGGAACAATGAGCCCTGTGTCTTGCTCAACTGTCCTCCCACCTTGATGATATTCTCGGAATAGGAAGTGGTACGGCTGACAGTGTCAGGCATTGTATATTTCCTATATTCATGACTGATAAAGGCTTTCACGCCGGTCTTCATCCATTTATTGAAGCCTTCAAGCATAGATACAGCGAATACATTCTTGATGCGAAAATGCTTCGTCTCATCATCTATCGAGTCATTCTGCGCTCCCTCCATCAGCGGATAGACGGAGGAATAATAACCTGCAGGCGATGCGTAGGCTATGTAATCACGGTCGTATTTATCCACGTTGAGAGTGTGTATGAAACTTGTGACCGGCACATATTCATTCTTATACCACGCAGTATCTTCCTTGACCTTCTTCTCTGCAGCTATCAGCGAATCCGCCATTTGCTGTGAATCTACTGCTATTCTGTCACCGGCAGCAGCCTTTAGGGAATCGTTTGGCAAGTCTCCTACTACCTTTGCATCCTTAGGGCGACCGGCATATTTCTTCTCATCCTTTTTGTCTTTGTTGCCGTTTTTCTCATTATCTTTCTGTTCCTCGTTCTCTTTTTGTGATTCGAGGGCAAACTTTTTCGCAGCTATCTCGGTTTCTGTCATAGGCACTTTCCTATTGAAACCTACGATATAGCGATGAGAGAGAAAGAGATGAAGGGCGTCATTACGTGTCCAGTTATCTGTAAGATTCACTGGAATCTCAGCAGATGTATAGTTATCATCAAATGTCTCAGGATGAGTAATATACTTATCATCTGTGATTCCGCCATTCTCTGCATTCTTCATGTGGTCTGTAGATAGTATCACGTGAGCCTGATAGCGGTCTCCGAGATAGGAAGTCCACATGGTATAGTCAAAGAGAGCAGTAGATTGATTCTGATAGAATCCACGTCCATACATATAATTGAACTTGAATCCTCCTCCGAGCTGTTTGCTTGCATTTACGGCAAAGAGGGCTTTGAGATAGTCCTCACCATTGGTCTTGTCGCCACAAGAGTAGTAATTGAGGTTGGTTATTGGCGCAAGAGTATTGGTAAATCGGAGGTTATCAGGCTGGGTAAGAAAGAAATCATAATGCTTCAGAAACATAAATTCCTCATCATCTTTCCTATCGATGAAGATTCTGTTTATTCTCGGAGCACCGAGATTGCCTGTAGTATTATATTCTCCATATCTTCCCTGCGTAAATCCAGAGTTCATGAATAGATGCTGGAGCGTATCCTTGACCTGCATCGTCCTATCTCCAAACAACTTATCCACAGTCCAGACATACATTCCCCTCGGTGCCACCTTCTTGGTTTTTGTGGTATCTGTTCGGTGTGAAGGGTTGAATGTATTGGTGCTTTGGTTAAATCCGTCTTCATCATAGCCCTCGTTTATCTGTCCGAAAGCGATGCTATGATAGATTGATATGAGTATTATGATAAAGAGGTATCTCTTCATTGATTGTCTTTTCTGGTAGATCATTCCGGGAATATTCCATCCCGTTTTCCATTCATTACATTACTTCTTGAACCTGAGAGCGCACTCTGCCATCTTGAAAGCCATTCCAATGATGATGATGACGGCTCCCATACGGTTATCGACTTTTACGTAAACGACGCATCCTGCCACAGCGACAAGCATGAAGATGACATTCAGTATCTGCCTGAGCAGGAAGAATTTTCCGCGTTCCTTCTCCGGTTTGCGATGGTGTCTTCTTACCGAAGGCTCCTCCACAGGGTTCTCATTTATTTCGTTATTGTTTGTATCCATCAGCCTTTTGGGTTGGTTGGTATATATTCTGCTTTACCTAAATCACCTTAAAGCGATGCTGGCAAGCGTTTTACTTCTTCAGTTCCTCACCGATCCAAGCGAACAGTTCGTCCTTGCGGTCAATGGTCTTCTCGCGGAATTTCTTTGTTCCGCCCTTGGTGTATTTCGTTCCTTTCTTATTGAAAGAGACTGCATCCGAAATCATCTCCTCAGCTGTATAAGTTACTTCCGTAGGGCGACCTATCTCATAGCGATATGTGATATTGGTAAGCTTTATGGTACACTTTCCATCGCTGCACGCCACAAAGAGATGATAGTTGAAGAGTGTCTGGTCGAGGGAGAGCAGTTTATTGGAAAAGACGAGATGTTCACAGAGACGGACTCCTATCTGGTTGGTGTTTCTATTCACCACAGCAACGACGGATTTGTCGGTCTGCTGCTCGGTCTTTACCAATCTCTGCATCGTGGCAAGTGCCTTTGCGTAGATTTCCGCACCGGTAAGCCCCGGAAGGTCGTATGTCTTTGTCCAGCAGACTCTGCCGTTTTCCTCTGTCACAGCACCTTTATTATACTTAGGTGGAATGACCTTTGATGTCTTGTTGCCAAACAATGCCTTCTTTTCCTGCTTCACTTCCTCCTGCTGATTGTCAAGGGTTTCCCAGCCTGTCTGGGCATAGCAAGTCATAGTAGAAGCCAAAAGCGAAAGGGCTATTATTATCTTTTTCATTATAGTTTAATTATGTTATAATCGTTTTGTAATACCATTCAACTGCAAAGATATAAAAAAAAAGCAAAAGTCAATAAATTATAAGCATTGTTTAACATTTTTCTTGCCGTAATAATACTGGCCTTTTCCTTTTGTAAACCATCCCCATGAAATCGCATTCTTCGGACAGTGATGGAGACAAGCGAAGCAAGTGAGGCATTTTCCATTGTGTTTCCACTCCGGCAAGCCATTATTTTCACCTTCAGGCACCTTCGCCGCGGACGATTCCGTTCCGCTCTTCCGGTATTCTATATCATGAACGGGGCAGACCTTCTCGCATATTCCGCAACCGACACATTTATTCTTATCGACATGAAAACAGGCGTCAGTAATAAGGAATCTGGTGAAGAATCCACCGAGCAACCCTGAATAAAGCCTTGGGAATGCACCTTTGTCGAGATATTCCCCTCCCCTGCTCTCGCTTATCAGCCTGGCATATTTGCCCACATTAACACTGGCATTATAATACTTAGTACTGGCTGAAGTGAACGTGTCAAGATACATGAACGGCAGTCCGATGTAACTTTCAGGCATAATAATAGAGAAAGAAGCATTGAGATGCATCCCTCTCTCCTTGATTTGTGTAGTGAGAAGCGCCATTGTCTCGCCCACACTGTCTCCCGCCGTGCAGAGAGCATAGGTGTAAGTGGATTGATTATAATTGGAAAGTGTCAGCCTTTCCAGAAACTCACTTACTATCCTTGGCACCCTCCAGCCATGCACTGGAAACACGAAACCTACTTTCTCACCTGCCTTTAGGGAGCACTCTGGATGGTCTCCCATAGTGGTGATGTCGCAGATTTTGTCTGCCACGAGGCTTGCAATCTTCTCTGCAGCCCATTTGCTGTTTCCTGTTGCTGAGAAATAGAATATCATTTGCTTTTTCTCTTTTTCTGAATTGCTAATTAGGTAATCAGAATCATTTTGATATTAAGTAGGCAATCATAATCATCTGGATTACCTACTCAAATCTCAACTGTTCTTCTTACTGGTCTTCCTCGTGACCCTTGGTCTTCAATATGATGGAAGTGGCACCAATAGTAAAGAGCGTATCATTCTCTATCACGCGGCGTTCTCTGTCGCCGAGTATCTCATTATCAACGAATGTTCCTGTATAGCTCGGACCGTCACGGAGCACATATTTGAGGTTTCCTCTCTTGTCGCGACTCACATTGATGATGCAATGATTCATATCCACTGATGGATCGACGGTCTCAATCGGAGTATTACACTTTGAGCCCTTCATGTATCTGCCGATAACATTGTCTCCCATCTTCAATGGAAGCACCTGCTTATAGTGGAACACATTCTCTATCACCACGATAGCTCCACATCCTTCATCTGCCTCTTGAGTGGTAGGATTTTCATCTTTCTGCTGTTTTCTCAGTTTGGAAACGCCTATACGGATTCCAAACTCCTTACCGCAACGGTCACATTGGAACACCAATGACTGTCCGCTCTCATATCTTGTCTCGTCAAAAGTGATGTAGTTATCACACTTCGGGCATCTTACTCTTTTCATTTCTTTTCGATTGGATAGTTGTGGGGAAAGGTTATTGGTAGTGGGTTGCGGGTTTGTTTGATTGTAAGAATAAAAGAAACTCACCCTTTGTTATCTAAAACCTAATGCCTAATACCTATAAAAAAAATGAAGAACACTATCACTGAGCATCCTCCACTTCCCTTTTCTTTAGGCAGGAATCACCATGCCCCATCTATTGTTTATACATTTATATTTACTTTGAATGCTTTGATGGAAAACCAGACAGACCCTTATTACAGGACTTCATCCAAGCAATAAATTGGTCTATTTTTCCATTTTTGGACACAACCTGAAAGCAGTCTTACAACCGCTTGATAATCAATAGATTGCAAAAGCATAGCTTTTAGGTTGTAAAAGCATAGATATTACGAGGTAAAAGCATAGCTTTTGCAAGGTAATAACTATGATATTGCACTGTGAAAGCTTAGCTATTAGAAAATCATTGCTTTGCTATAATTTTTTGTTCTATTTTTCCCCTTCGCTTATTTGCTTTGTAGAGGATTGACAGAGCCTTTTCTTTAATGTCATTAGCCATAAGAGCAAGGCTTCGACTGAACTACATTTGAGCAAACTGAATGTGAACTTTCGTGCGTGCTTATATATTGTTTTCTCGCCCTTTTGCTAAAGGCATTATGCTTCTAAAACGACACAGATGAACGGGAGATGAATCAGTTCACCTTCATCACCCATACATCTCTATATTGTGAAGACTTGTCGCGCAATTTATCAGAAGCCACATAAGCCTCGGCTTCTGAATCATACGCTCCGCAGACCACCTTGTTTCCGTTTGCACGCTCCAGCACTCGGGCATCCTTCAGTCCGTCTTTCTTCAGTCTTTCTGCAAGTGCTTCACCGTTAGACTTTGTCACTTTGCTGGCAAGAACGATAACGTACTGCTCTTTCTTTTCCGCTCTCTTAGCCTCAAGCACTGAGTCTTCCGAAGCGGTACGCTCTGTGTTTACCACTGCATTGTTCACCACCTTCACCACTTCTATCTTCTCTGGTGCTACCACATTTGATTGTGGCATGATAGTGGAAAGGATATTGCTATCCATCGAACACTGCTGAACGACTGTCGGAACAGCCTCACCGAAAGGCATTGAAGAGAATACGAATACGATGAGAAGCACTGCAACGGCTGCAATATTCATATACAGTCCGGAATCTATACTCAGGATTGTAGCGGTATGCTTTGGTGCATTATCTGCCTTATTGCCAGCATTTTCCGATACAGAAGCATTAGTTCCTTCTCTCATTCCCTTAGGGAATTTGATGACATTGCCCCACTTCTTCTTCGCTTTCATCTTGCGTGCAACCGGCTTTGCCTCCTGTGCCTTCTCTTCATATACCTCTGTCTGAGTGGCAACAGTATTCAGAAGTGGCATCTCAAAGGAATCCAATGCGTAGATGGAAGGGGTAAGAATACCTGACGGACATGGCTCAAACTCATAGTTATTGTCCTCATTCACCCTTATCACTCCAATGTCTGGAAGCTCATAATAGCCTTCCTGAGCAATTATCTGGCGCATTTCCCTTACTTCAGACTCGATACGATTCATCGCATCAGGGTAGCTGATGTCATAAGCCTCCACGTATGATTGTGCGAGGAGAGAGTCATTTATATAAAGTTGGGAATTAAAGCCAAGAGTGCGACGTGGTGGCAGGAACAGACCGTCCTCCTCATCATATACAGAATTAACGTGGTGAGCCATAAACCCACCAAACTCCGGAACGATCACACAATCGTTGTCGAGGAGCAAAATCTCTATATGTTTAGCCAATTCTATCATCCGAAATGCAAAGTTACTACAATTTCCCGAAACTGGCAAATAAAAGTAAATTTATTCAGAAAAAAATATCTTGTTTTCTTCGTTTACAAAATTTATTGTTATATTTGCACCCGTTTATGAAACCCACACATTATTATAATATACGCGTGCGCAAAGCACTTAGATGCTTTTTGGCATTTTTCATGCTTATAGGTATCTCCGTTTCCCTTTCTTGTCTCGTCTCTTCATGTGGCAACAGCAAGGCTACTGACAAGCAAGAGCAGGAGGAAGACCTTCAGGCAAAAAAAATGATACAGGGAATATGGATAAATGAAGACCAAGGCAGTTGCGCTTTCAGGGCAAAGGGGGATACCATCTTCTATCCTGACTCTCTCAGCGAACCGGTGAAATACCGCATCTATGCTGACACCCTTTTCCTCGAAAACTCCCAATCCACCAAGTATCATATCCTAAAGCTCACCGAGCACACTCTCCGTTTCGTCAATTCGGATGGCGATGAGGTCGCATTGTCCAAAACCAACGATGCGGATTACATTGCCGTATTCGAGCATGAGAAACCCAAAACTACGGATATCAATCAGGGACGACTCATCAAACGCGACACTGTGATGACTACTGGTGAGAAGAGATTTCATGCTTACTCTCAGGTAAACCCTACCACATACAAGGTGCTTCGACAGACTGTCAATGAGGAAGGCGTCAGCGTAGATCAGGCTTATTACGACAATATCGTGCATATTGCCGTATATAATGGTTCTAAGGCTTTGATAAACAGGGATTACCGCAAATATGACTTCGCCAAATTAGTGCCTAAAGAGTACATCTCGCGCTGCATTCTCTCTGATATAACCATCGAGAAAGCTACGGCAGAGGGCGTACATTTCACCGCAATTCTCACTGAGCCTGATACTTACACGAGTTATCACATCAATATCATCGTGGATGCCAACGGCAAAGTAAATATGACGATATAAGCCCTGCCCTATTATGAAGAAAACTTTCAACGAGGCTGAAATAAGCAAAACACTGAAAGATTATATCGTCACCAAAAGGCATTTTCGAGATTTTGACATCACCAGAGAGAAGGTGTCTGCCGAGACGGGCATACCAAAAGCTTACATCTCGATAGTAATGAAATCGGTATTCGGATGCAATTTCTATGATTTCATCAATCGGCATCGCGCATATCAGGCACACAGAATTATACATTCGCTGACACATAGGCATTCCACCCTCGAAGATATTGCACTGCAATGTGGATTCTCTTGTCGCATGACGTTTCATCGTTCATACCTGAAGGTATATGGAATTACTCCCGGCGATGACAGGAAAGCATGTCTGGAGGGACATGAATTGACTTGACTTTATTTATGGTGCATCGCTTCGTGGTGCACTCTTTTTATTTGGCGACAGCCCAAAACTCCTACAAAAAATGAACAAAGAATTCAATTATCAAGGTGAAAGATTTGCAGATATTCAGATGCTGAGATACAATCTGCCAGGATTTGAAAACCTTTCACTCAAGCAAAAAAAATATATCTACTACCTCGCAGAGGCTACTTTGTGGGGAAGAGACATCACTTTCGACCAATTCGGAAAGTATAATCTCACCATACGCCGAACACTTGAGACCGTCTTTATGGCAAACAAGGAGACTGATAAGTCGGAGGATTTCAAGCATCTCACAGAATATCTGAAGCGCGTATGGTTCTCTAACGGCATCTATCATCATTACGGTTGCGAGAAATTCTCTCCGGCTTTCTCTCAGTCTTACTTTGAAAAGGTTGTCACAGAGTCTTTTCTACGTCTTGACATTCCTAATGCTAAAGAGATTCTTGACGAAATTTGTCCCGTGATGTTCGACCCTAATATTCTGCCCAAAAGAGTCAATAAGGCTGACGGAATTGACCTCGTCACTTCATCGGCTTGCAATTTCTATGATGGCGTAACACAGCAGGAAGTGGAGGATTTCTATTCTTCCATGTCTTCTGCAGACGACCCAGAACCACCTTCCTACGGTCTTAACTCCACCCTTTGCAAAGATAAAGATGGAGAAATATATGAGGTGGTATGGAAAATCGGAGGCAAATACTCTGGCATCATTGAGCATATCGTGGAAAATCTCAATAAAGCTTCGGAGTTTGCAGAGAATGAACAGCAGCGACGTGTTATCAATATTCTGACCGAATACTACTCCACTGGCGACCTTCGCACATTCGATAGGTACTCCATCGAATGGCTCAAGGAACTCGATGGCATGATTGATTTCATCAATGGTTTTATCGAAGTCTATGGAGACCCATTGGGATTGAAAGCTTCATGGGAAGGTATCGTGGAATATAAAGACTTGGAAGCTTGCCATCGCACTCAGACTATATGCCGTAATGCGGAATGGTTTGAAAGACATTCTCCTGTAGATTCAAGATTCAAGAAGGATAAAGTGACTGGCGTTACCGCTAATGTCATTTGCGCTGCGATGCTTGGAGGCGATGAATATCCTTCGACTGCTATCGGCATCAATTTGCCTAACGCTGACTGGATTCGTGCACAGTATGGCTCAAAGAGCGTCACTATCAGCAATCTCACCTCGGCTTACAGTAAAGCGGCGCAAGGCAACGGCTTCCTCGAAGAGTTTGCTATTGACGCTGATACCGTCGATATGATAAGAAAATATGGAGACAAATGCGATGATTTACATACAGATCTGCATGAATGTCTCGGGCATGGTAGTGGCAGATTGCTCGATGGCACCGACCCTAATGCACTCAAAAATTATAGCAGTACGATAGAGGAAGCACGCGCTGACCTCTTCGGTCTTTACTATATGGCTGACCAAAAACTTATCGAATTGGGACTTCTCTCCGACCCTGAGGCTTTCCATGCCGCTTATTATTCTTACATGATGAATGGTCTGCTTACTCAGTCTGTCCGCATAAAATTGGGAAATGACATCGAGGAAGCACACATGCGAAACCGCGCTATCATAGCCAACTGGTGCTTGGAGCACTCTGATGGCGCTGCTGAAATTATCAAAAAGGAGGTTAATACTAAAGAGGGAAAGGTCTTTAAGTCTTATCTTCGCATCAATGATTATAATCATTTGCGTAACCTCTTTGCACAACTCCTTGCTGAGGTGCAGCGCATCAAGAGCGAAGGTGACTTTGAGGCTGCTCGCAATCTGGTGGAACAATATGGCGTCAAGCTCAATCATCAGCTCCATGCCGAGGTTCTCTCAAGATATGAGAAGCTCAACATCGCTCCTTATAAGGGATTCCTCAATCCTAAGTATGTCCCTCTATTTGATGATAATAACAACATTATTGACATCTCTGTAGATTACTCAGAGTCGCTCGAAGAGCAGATGCTGAGATACAGTAGGGAGTATTCTTTAATTCATAATGCATAATGCATAATTCATAATGCGTTACCCGCTGGTTAACAAAAGCCACTAAAAAAGAAACCAACAGAGCTGCCACCGTGCCAGCCGCGTTACCGGCTGGTTAACAAAAGCCTCCTTAAAAAAAAGAAAACAAAAACAACAAAACAACGAATTGCCACAATGACGACCGAAGATAAACTGAAAAAAATAAAGCAGTCCTTCCGCCTTCTTATGAACGGAGTAACTGCTCAATCACTTAGAGACAAGGGACTCGAATACCATCTCAACTGGGGTGCCAACCTTCTCCACCTTCAGGAAATGGCAAAAGACTACGACAAAGACCTGAGTCTTGCCCTCGCACTCTGGAAGGAAGATATTCGAGAATGCAAGATTCTTGCCACTCTTCTCATGCCTACAAAGGAATTTACAAGCGACTTAGCTACACTTTGGATTGAGCAACTGCGCTCTCAGGAGATTGCAGAATTACTCTGCATGAACCTTCTCCAGCATGTCCCTTATGCCAGCGACATGGCTTTCCAATTACTTGCTGAGGAACATGAGATGCCAAGACTGTGTGGATTTAATATCCTTGCGCGACTTTTCGCTCGCAATATGGAGCCTTGCGAGAGAGACATCAATGAGTTTATGGACCAAGCCGTCTGCGCTATTCAGGACAAATCTCTCTCCCTCCGACACGCAGCACTCAATGCTGTACAACGCTTTGCCACACTCGGAGAGATGCAACAAAAGGTTGCTCAAGGCGCTTTACGTCCTTTAGAATTGGATTTTCTCGTCTAAACGTGGCTCCATCTATTTGCGATTTGGGGGCAAAAACCATTTTGCCCTAAAACGAAATTTGACCTATACATCTGATGAAGTATAGGTCAAATTTGCATAATATGGCATGATTGCCACGATATTAAGTATTTCTAAGTAGATAAATCTTACTCAACTTTCGCAAGCTAAAAAGCCCCTCAGTCCCCCTGTCGTGGGGAAGATTAAAACATCAATATAGAAAAATAAAGAAAAAACAGGAAAAAATATATTTGTTTATTTTTATTTATTGATATTTTATTGCTGACTGTCAGCTTGATAGATACTTGCGAAGCTTCAGAATCTTACAATATTCTTCCTCTTAATGAGAACTTCAACACCGGATAAACCTTGACATAATCGAGCAATTTGGTGATATCATCATCAGGATCCTGACCTATCACCTTGTCGAGGTTGCCGACTCCGTCTGCATAAATCTTTGGGGAACCTTGGAATTGAGCACCTAATTCAAAGCGCACAGCAAAACGATTCTTTGGTATCAATCTACCAAAACCCAAACCAAGATAAGGACGGAACGATGAAACCTTGATGCCTCCATTTACATCACCATTAGCATCTACAGGGATGTTATAATCACCAATCTCTACGCCAGCCTGCTTTCCTTCTGACACAAGCTGAGCAAGCTTATCGCTATGTCCAGTAATCTTTACGAGTTTGTCACCTCCAAAGGAGAAACCTGCTGTGACAAAGAATGGTACTGCATTTGGGAATGGATAACAATCAAACTTCAAATCAAAGGTAGTGCGACCTATTCCGCCCTTGATATCAATTTTTTCACTACGGTCAAGCTCTGCTATTGTGGCTGTTGCTGTAGTATTTATTTTGATATCTGGCATGATATTCACACCTATACGAGCCTGAACATATTTAGTTAAAGGTGTAGATAAGTCTATACCGATACCTTCTGTACCTGCACCGACACCAATTCCAATGCGGTTGGCTACACCAAACATACTGCTATCATTCTTCTGTGCGTTTACTTGCGCTGTGCCTGCTATCAATGCAATGGCAATAGCAAGCGACTTCATGATTGTCTTTTTATTCATTATCTTTAATGGTTTGTAGGTTTTATAAATAAACACCTGTTTGTATAAGCATTGTTATATTACGCCACAAAAATAGCAATTATTTCCTTATAATGCAAGGATTTTGCTAAAATATTTTAAAAAAAATACAACTATAATATAACAATAGGCATATTACAGTTACTCATCCACCATTATTTAAGTAGGTAATCAAATCATTATCCCATGATTTTCTCCACCATTATATAATAGATAAACTTGGCATTACCAATGAAATATCTACGCCACATACGGCGTGGCTCTGACAAAAGGCGATAAAGCCATTCCAATCCAGCTCGCTGCCAACGCTCTGGAGCGCGCTTCACCGTACCGGCAAAGAAATCAAACACTGCGCCAATAGTGCCGATATGACAATGCACATCAAAACGATTAAGATGAGTATATGCCCACTTTTCCTGCTTTGGAGCCGTCATACCAATCCACAACAAGTCAGGATTAGAGTGATTGATAGCTGAAATCATGGCTTCATTATCTTCATCAGAGAATTCTGGTTTGTAGGGAGGAGAATACGTATCTACCTCTATTTTAGGATATTTCTCTGCTACTCTGTGACGAATTAGGTTAAGGACAGCATCGCTTGAGCCAAGAAACATCACCTTGCCTCCCACTCTATTAAGCTTCTCCATCTCATATACAAAGAGATCCCAACCTGCAATTCGCTCCTTAGGTTGGGACTTCGCATTGAGGAAACGGCAAGCTTTCACTATGCTTATGCCATCAGGAATGAGGACATCTCCTTTCTGCAATGCTTCTGAAAACAATACATCCTTCCTCGCATTGTCATACGAGAAAGCATTAATCGTATTGATTAGCAGTTTGCCTTCTGGCAGTTTTGCCAATTCAGCACGACTGGTTAGTATGTCCAAATCCTTTAATTTCATCCTTATTTATCTGACTATTATAAATCAGTTGTCTTGCTCTTGAATTGTTTTATCTACAGAATGCCTCTGCTAACAACTTAAGAACAAGACAACTTATCTACTTTTTATTCCTCGTCTTCCAGCGTAAATGCTGAAGATCCATCAAAACAATGGGTGCAAATCTGCTCCTTTGGCAATCCGATTGCATCGACAAGAGTCTCAAGTTTTGAGAATTTCAAGCTTGTAAGGTTCAGCCTGCGTGCTATCTCCGATACGAGACGCTGGTATTCAGGCGAACCTGTCTGTGCGTAAGCTTCCACATTTTTATTCATATCACCTTCGAAGTCCTGGATGATTCGACGGGTAATAAGCTCCAATTCCGTCTTTGATGCACTGAAATTGATGAATGGGCAGCCATAAATAAGTGGCGGACAAGCTATACGCATGTGTATCTCCTTAGCTCCATCTTCAAGCAATACCTTGGTGTTGTCACGCAACTGAGTGCCTCGAACGATAGAATCATCACAGAAACAGCAACGCTTTCCCTTGAGCATATCCTTGTTATGAATGAGTTTCATCTTAGCTACAAGAGCGCGCATATCCTGATTTGCTGGTGTGAAAGAGCGTGGCCAAGTAGGAGTATATTTGCTTATCGTGCGCTGATATGGCACATTATGACCCGCAGCATAGCCTACTGCCATGCCAATACCTGAGTCTGGAATACCACATACGCAATCTACATCTATGTCATCTTCTTCTCCCATCACGCGTCCACACTCGTTACGAACGCATTCTACGTTGCGATTTTCATAGCAAGAGTTAGGGAATCCGTAATACACCCACAAGAAAGAGCATACCTGCATACGCTTTTCCGGAGCACGCAACTGCTCCATTCCATCAGGAAGAATGCGCACAATCTCACCAGGTCCGACAAAATATGTGGTCTTATAACCTAGATTTGGGAACGCTGTAGATTCACTTGTCACAGCCATTGCATCATCTTTCTGTCCCACAACGATAGGAGTTCTTCCCCAACGGTCGCGGGCTGCGATGATACCTGTCTCTGTAAGAAGTAGCATTGAGCATGAACCTTTAATCTGCTTATACACATTCTCAATACCCTCCTTGAAGGTCTTACCCTTGATGATAAGCAATGCAACGAGCTCAGTAGGGTTGATTTTACCAGAAGAAAACTCACTAAGATGCATGTTTTCCTCAAGGAGTTTCTTTGCAATCTGCTCAAGATTATTGATCTTAGCGACAGTAACAAGAGCGAAACGTCCTAAGTGACTGTTCATCAACATAGGCTGAGCATCAGTATCACTGATTACTCCGATGCCGGAACGTCCCTGAAATTTAGGCAATTCATTTTCAAATTTAGCACGAAAATAATTGCTTTCCAGACTGTGAATAGAACGGAAGAACTCACCCTCATCACTGAGTGTTGCCATACCTCCCCGACGAGTACCGAGATGAGACTGATAGTCTGTACCATAGAAAAGGTCGGAAATGCACCTTTGGTGCTTGTTGATTGTGCCGAAAAAGCCACCCATTTTTACTTGGTATTTAAGTTTTTAAAAACGGTTTTGGGTTGTTTGGTATGGGTTATAGGTCGTATTTTTTGAGGTTTAATGGTGTAAAAGAACGAATGATAACAGCCATTTCACCTTACGATCTTCCTCCCCCAAATAGCCATATACTATAATCAGTATGTCAGAAAACAATAAGAGGATGCATTGTTATCATACACTGCATCCTCTTTGTAGTTTTGTCCGGATTACTCAGCAGCAGCTTCTGTAGCCTCCTCAGCAGGAGCAGCTTCAGCCTCAGCCTTAGCAGCCTCAGCAGCAGCTTTCTTCTCAGCCACCTTCTTAGCGATTGCTTCGTTCACCTTCTTTTCTGCCTCAAGAGCAGCAGCAGCAGCCTTCTTCTTGGCGTCTGCTACAACAGCCTTAGCAGCTTCAGTTCCCTTTACCTTAGCATCTTTCCATGCCTGGAACTTCTTCTGTGCTTCTTCCTCTGTGAAAGCGCCCTTCTTTACGCCACCTTTGAGGTGCTTCATGAGGTAAACGCCCTCATTTGAGAGGATGTTGCGTACGGTATCGGTAGGCTGTGCGCCCTTCTCTACCCATGCCAAAGCCTTTTCAAAATTCAAATCTACTGTGGCAGGATTGGTGTTTGGATTGTAAGTACCAATCTTCTCAGTAAATTTACCATCACGTGGTGCTCTTACGT
>URJQ01000041.1 GCA_900548195.1 uncultured Prevotella sp. | reverse complement strand
TTTTCATATATGTGGGCTTGTGGTTTTGTTGTCTTGTTGTCTTGTTGTTTTGTTGTCTTGTTGTTAGATGGTTTTATTGTCTTGTGGTTATGTTGAATGAGAAACATGACAAACAATCAAACAACATAACCACAAGACAACCAAACCACAAGACAACATTAAATTCTCTTCGTCACCTTCTTGCCATCATATTTCACCACAATGCCTTTGGCTTCAGGGTCATATCCCTGCGCTTTGTTGGCGCTTACAGGCACTATGATGAATGTGCGCTTATGGAGCATACCTGGGAATTCGCCCTTTCTCTCGCCGATGGTGACAGTCTTTTCCACTTCATTATATGAGATATTGATGTTGGAATAGCGTCCAGCCTCATATCCATAGTTGTCTCCTTCATCCTCATAGAGATTGAAGCTGCCGTCCTTTCCCTGATATACGAAGAGACGAATGACGTCAGCCTTATGCTGAGAGACATATTCCAGAGCAGGTCCGACAGGGATAATGCTTCCCGCACGCACACAGAGAGGAATGCGCTCATAAGGAGCCTGGAGGCGGAGACGCTGGTCGCCGTGGCTGAGGAGCTTGCCTGTGTAGAAGTCATACCATATATTATCCTTAGGGAAATATACGTCGCAGGTGCGCTGACCGTATCTATACACAGGATTGACCATGATGGAAGGACCGAACATAAACTGGTAAGCCACGTCCAATGCCTTCTCGTCCTTGCCGAAATCCATCACCAACGGGCGCATCATAGTATAGTCTTTGAAGTGTACATCGGCAGCAATGGAGTAGATATAAGGCATAAGTCTGTAACGCAACTGTAAGCAATCGCTTATTACCCTGTATGCAGGATGTCCCTCAGGAGCGATATTCCAAGGCTCACGGAATGGGAACTGACCATGAGAACGATACATAGGCGCAAACATACCAAGCTGATGCCAGCGTGCATTTAGCTCGCGCCATTCCTTCAAGTCCTCGTTTTCTTTGCCAGTCTTGTCAAACTCCTCCTGCGCCTCAGCATAGCGTTTCTCCACAGAGAATCCACCTATATCCTGGCTCCAGTATGGCACTCCAGAGATAGAGAAATTGAGTCCTGCTGTGATCTGCGCCTTCATATCCTCCCAACGGGTGCCTATATCGCCACTCCATGTAGCGGTGCTGTAACGCTGTTCGGAAGCAAAACCATTGCGAGTAAGCAGGAACACTCGCTTATTGTTAGGAGAGAAAGAGTTGCCGAAGCCTCTCTGATCCCAATTAGTATTCTTCTCCAGCCACTTGCTGTCAGGCATATTGCCCTCGCCTTGCTTCTCTATTTCGGTCTCATAGCCACGCTGTCCGTCGTAGATGGCTTCGGCATTGACGATGGAATAGGCATTGAAATACTCGTCAGAAGAACCATATTTCGTCGGTCCGCAGAGCAATTTGCGATACTCCATATCAGTGCAGTCGCGCACATTAGGTTCACTGGCATCCATCCACCAGGCATCCATGCCTATGGTGCCAAGCTTTTCGTAGAGCTGACGCCAGAATATCTTTCGTGCATCCTCATCGTATGCGTCATAGAAAGCATACTTATATCCGAGCCAGTCATAGAGGCTATCCTTGATGCTCTGCTGGTAAATCATTCCCTTGTCATTGAGTTCGTGGAAGTTATCCACTGTGAGATAATATTTAGGCCAGCATGAAATCATGATTTTAGCATTCTGTGCGTGGATATCGTCTATCATCTTCTTAGGCGAAGAGAATCGTGAAGGGTCGAAAGTGAACGCTCCCCATGAGTCTGGAGTCCAGTAATTCCAGTCCATCACGATATTGTCGATAGGCAGTTGACGCTGGCGGAAGCCATTGAGAGCATCCACTATCTCGTCTTGCGTCTTGTATCTCTCACGGCTTTGCCAATATCCGAAGAGCCAGAGAGGCATTATCTGAGCCTTTCCCGTCAGAGTGCGATAGCCGGAGATGACCTCGTCAGCATTGTCGCCAGTCATGAAGTAATAGTCTAATTGCTGTCCCATCTCGCTCCAGAAGGATATCTGTCTCTGCTCGTTCTCATCGACAGGTTCGAGAGCACGCAGTCCGCAGTAAGCCTCGCTGCCATCAGGTTTCCACTCTATACGGATGGTATATGTCTTTCCTTCCTCCAGTTTGAAGTCAAACTTGCGAGCGTTAGGATTCCATGCTGTGCGCCATATCTCCTGATTATTGTCGCCTTTGCCTGCCACATCCTCTGTGTAGGCTGACAGTCCACCGATGTATATCTTCTGATAGCCAGAGTAATAGTGGCAGAACTGATAAACTCCCGTCTTGTGCGGAGTTATAGTTCCCTCATATATGACCGTGGCTTTCTCCAGAGGATACTTAGGAAGATTCTTGGCAGACTTGAGGTTTTCGAAATAGATACTGTCCTCACGGCGCACTAATGTCTCCTGTCCCGGAGCGGAATAGGTGCCTGTCAATGCTCCTATCTTGCCGTCTTTGTCGCGCAAGGTGAATGCTTTATGCAACTGGCTGTAGTCCTTTGGATTTCCAAAACGGCTGAGAGAATAGTTGTCGAGCAGTATGCCGTAATTGTTGCTGCTGACGATAAACGGAATGCTTACTTTAGTGTTATATTGAAATAGTTCTTCGTTCTTTCCCTTATAGTTCCACTCGTCCGCCTGATGCTGTCCGAGTCCGTAGAGAGCTTCCTTATCATCGAGGTTCTCAAAGACTTGTCTCATGCTCCATCCCTTGTAGGTTTCGGGCGTTCCGTCTGCATGAATCTGCTCGCATTGGTAAGGTGTAAACTCCTTGCCTCCGCCTTTTCTGTCGCGGGCTATCAGTTTTCCGTTGGCATCAGTAAACCATACTTCGCCTGTGGAAGTCTGCACATAACCCTTGAGTTGGGACGTACTGACGCATACTATGTCGCCATTCTCCGTCACTTCGTAAGGAGTCTGCTTAGCCATATCCACGATGATAAGGCTCTGACGGTCAGCAAACTGCTTGTCGGCAGTGGCAGATACACGGATAATCCTGTCGCCCATCACCTGCAGTCGCACGAGTTTCGGCGATGTCCCTTTATCATTTGTTTGTGTCACGTGGACGGTAACGCCCCTGTCCGTCTTCTCGTAATTGATGGCAAAGGCAGGCATCATAGCCACGATTGCCATTGCAGCGGTCAACAGTCGCTTTGAGGCAATACGCCTCATCGTCAGATTTTTTTGCATGATTATGTGTGGTTTAGTTATTTAGTCAAAGTCTTTTCTTTCTTGAAGTAATGCAGATGGGCACATGGAAAGGTCAGTATTTCCATTGTCCGATTGCATATTGTACCTTGCAAAGTTAGTAAAAATAATTGGAAACAGCAACAATTTGCGACCTGATTACCGTCTGTTTTGTCATAATCGTATCATAAATGGATAAAAAAGTTTCATGTCAACATGCTGTCTGATAGCATTTTCCCGGGATAAAGAGCCAAAAGAAAAAGATGCGACAAAGAAATGACAGACATCCCTTTTCATCACCATTTTCGGCGAATATGCTCGTTATCACGATGGAATATACTCGTCATCACGATGGAATATGCCAGATAACAAAAGCCAAAAAGCCAACTGAGGAAATGAAAATCAGCCAACTGAGGAAATGAAATCCGGCCAACTGAGGAAATGAAAATGCGCCAACTGAGGAAATAAAACCCAGCCAACTGAGGAAATATGGAAAATTATTCGTATCTTTGCACCTGTAAATCAAAGATTTGAACAGATATGGAATATAAGCAAAGAATAGCAGACAAGATGCTCGCAAAGAAGTTGGCAAGCAAAGGAGCTGTGCTGATAGAAGGACCTAAATGGTGTGGCAAGACCACTACTGCCGAGCAACAGGCTAATAGTATCCTCTATATGGACAATCCAGCATCACTGGAAAGCAATCTGCAGATTGCGGAAATAGAGCCTTCTATCCTGCTGGATGGCGACACGCCAAGGCTTATTGACGAATGGCAGTTGGCTCCGAAACTATGGGATGTGATAAGATTCGAGGTGGATCATCGGCATGAAGTGGGGCAGTTTGTCCTCACAGGCTCAGCCGTTCCTGCCGACGAGACGGACATGCATCATTCTGGAACAGGGCGTTTCAGTTGGCTGACTATGCGTCCTATGAGTCTCTATGAGTCGGGTGAATCAAATGGCAGCGTGAGTCTGGCACATCTCTTTGAGACACCGGACAAGATTGTGGCTGTCAACAAACTGAAGATTGACGACCTTGCATATCTGATATGCCGTGGAGGTTGGCCTTTCGCATGCACTTTACATGGTGAAGCAGCATTGGCGCAGGCATTTGATTATGTCGATGCAATCATAAAGAAGGATGTCTCCAGAGTGGATGGAGTAAACCGAAATGCCACTACTACGAGGCTTATTCTTCGGTCATATGCCCGCAATCAAGGCTCGCAATCCACCATTGGAACCATCGTAGCCGACATGATGACCAATGACGAAAACGAGATAACCTCAAAGACTGCAGGGGCTTACCTGGACTCTTTGCGTAAGATTTTCGTAATAGAAGATTCTGAAGCATGGAATCCTAACCTACGATCCAAGACTGCAATAAGAACTGCCAATACGCGATATTTCATTGACCCCTCTATTGGAACTGCCGTTTTAGGACTTGGTCCGAATGACTTGATAAGGGATCTCAATACCATGGGATTGTTCTTTGAGACACTTTGCGTCCGAGACCTAAGGGTATTTGCTGACGCTTTAGATGGAGAAGTCTATCACTATCGTGACAAAAACGGACTGGAATGTGATGCTGTGGTGCATCTTCGCAATGGGAAATATGGACTTGTAGAGGTGAAACTGGGCGGTGAAAAACTAATAAATGAGGGTGCAGAGAATCTTCTTACCCTTGCATGCAAGATAAATACCGAGAAGATGAGCAATCCATCTTTTATGATGGTGCTTACCGGAACTGGAGATTTTGCGTACCGCAGAAAGGATGGAGTGTATGTAGTGCCTATTGGATGTCTGAAGGATTAAGTGACGGTGAAATAATAACTTGGTACGATTTGAGTGGAAAATGCTTCATGTCTGGAAATTGCCAGTCTCATTTCATTTGTTATCCGATAGTCTTTTTGACCGGTTACCAAATCTTCTTCTTCCTGTCAGGAAACGGCTTTCCGTTTAGTGACGGTGAAAAAATAAATTGGTATGATTTGAGCCTCATATTTTTGAGATATTTTCTTCACTCGAAGAGGGAGTATAGCGGGCTATATGACCGATGAGAGGGAAGAAAATAGCCAAAAAGATGAGGTTGGAAATTTATATTGATATGGTACATTTTTCACTCAAATCGTACCAAGTTATTTTTTTACCGTCACTTATTTCATTCCACGGCAAATTTGCAGTTTCCACGGATTATTAGTATCTTTGCAAAGCCAAATGACATTTTATAATCTATGAAATCATTAAGAAAACTATATCGTATTGGTAAGGGACCATCAAGCAGTCATACGATGGGACCACAGAAGGCGGCGCAGATATTCGCCAACCATCATCCTGATGCTCACGCTTTTGAGGTGACGCTCTATGGCAGTCTTGCCGCTACAGGACGTGGCCACATGACAGATGTAGCTATCACAGAGGTGCTTACGCAGATTGCTCCGCTGCATATAGACTGGCAACCACAGGTCTTTCTGCCTTTCCATCCTAACGGAATGAAGTTTGTCGCCAAGGATGAATCCGGCAACGACACCGATGAATGGATATGCTACAGCGTTGGAGGCGGTGCATTGTCGGAGGGAGAAAGCCCGCGCTGGTTGTCAAAGGACGACGATGAGGTCTATGAACTGAACAAGCTGGCTGACATCCTGAACTGGTGTGACAGTAAGGGACGCACCTTCTGGGAGTATGTGGAAGAGTGTGAAGGAAAGGAAATATGGGACTATCTGGCTGAGGTATGGCAGGTGATGCAGGAGAGTGTGGAGCGTGGCATCGACCATGAAGGCGTCTTGCCCGGTCCGCTTAATCTGCCCCGTAAGGGTCCTACCTACTATGTGAAGGCCAGTGCATACAAGAATTCCCTCCAGGGACGTGCCTTGGTGTATGCCTATTCCCTCTCTGTCAGCGAGGAGAATGCGTCTGGCGGCACCATCGTCACAGCGCCTACGTGCGGAGCATGCGGCGTGCTTCCGGCAGTGCTCTATCATCTTTCGCGCCATCATCAGTTCTCCGACACCCGCATTCTCCATGCCCTTGCCACGGCAAGCGTCTTTGGCAATGTGGTAAAGCGCAACGCTTCCATATCCGGTGCCGACGTGGGATGTCAGGGAGAAGTGGGAGTGGCGTGCGCTATGGCTTCGGCAGCAGCCTGCCAATTATTTGGAGGAAGTCCGTCACAGGTGGAATATGCCGCTGAGATGGGACTGGAACACCACCTTGGCATGACCTGCGACCCTGTCTGCGGACTGGTGCAGATACCGTGCATAGAGCGTAATGCCTTTGCAGCGGCGCGTGCTCTCGACTCCAATCTCTATGCTGCCTTGTCAGATGGACGCCACCGCGTCTCCTTCGACCGTGTGGTGAAAGTGATGAAACAGACCGGTCATGATCTGCCATCACTCTACAAGGAAACAAGTGAAGGAGGACTCGCACGTGCCTATCAGCAGCATCTCGACAAGAAGAAAAAAAAGGAAAATTAAGACAAATCCTCACATTTGTACGATATTTGAGAAAATATTCTGACAATATGTGAGGATTTTTTATATATTATTATTACCTTTGCCAAACCTAAACGGACAATTTCATGCCATAAAGGCAATGAGAGAGTCTTAACATAATATTATTATATAAGTAGAAAGTCAAAATTATTTTGATAATGAACCAACATTCATCAATGGCTTGAATTATATATAACATCTATTATAAAAATGATTCTTGCCATCTACTTATCAAACCTATATCTGTCAGGATGGAATATCACAGGCACCTTATTATATAGGGTGTCCAGTTCCATGTTCTCGTTTTTGATTACGTTTTAACAACTTAAAGCACTATAAATTAGCAAATTAAGTGTAAAATATAAGACAAATTTAACTGTCAAAAAGTCTGATGTAGATTCGCACAAGATTATAGTTTACTTAGCGAATGATTATCAATGATTTAGATGGTTATTACATTGTTTTTGATACTAAAAACTGGAACACAGAACTGGACACCCTACTTATTATATATATAGACAATTTCTTTCCTTCACATTTCAGGCAAAATGGAGGCAATAGCCACTGCAGGTTGTCGCTATTCGCTCTGCTGGCTGTCTTCGTGTGCCTATTGACTTCATGCGGACATACCAGGTCAAACCGCGACCTTGACGTCATGCGCCATGCCGCTGACAGCGTGGTGGGACTCGTGGAAGGTGAGAAAAGTCTGGATAGCATCATCCAAAAGTCAATAAAGAAAGGTGACAAAATGCTGGAGATGCGTGCCAGGAAAGCACTCGGACGTACCTACAGAGAGTCAAACCTCTTTGGCAAAGCCATAGAATGCCATCGCCATGAGCTCGCTTTGGCAAAGCAACTGCATGACACTATCGCAATGGTGCAGACGCTAAACAATATCGGCACTAACTATAGACGAATGGGTGTGCTCGATGAAGCAATCAATTATCATTACCGTGCCTTGCATCTGGCAGAGGCATTCAGCCTTCAGCAAGACCCTACTGCATTCAAGAACCGACTCGTCTCACTCAATGGCATCGGCAATATCTGCCTTACGCTCAGCGATACCGAGACGGCAGACTCCGTATTCCGTGCCGCCTTGGCTGGCGAGCGCTTCCTCGGAAGCCACCTCGGACAAGCCATCAACTATGCTAATATAGGCTCCCTCTTTGAGCATAGCAACCGCACCGACTCGGCTTGGACCTACTATCGCCTCTCTATGGAGCAAAACAAACTGGCGCATTCCGACCTCGGCATATCGCTCTGCCACACTCATTTCGGACGTCTATACGAGAAAGAGGGCAAGATAGCGCAGGCAATAGCGGAATATCATAAGGCCTATGACATCATGGCATCATCTGACGACCAGTGGCATGCTATGGAGTCATGCCTCGCTCTGGCGCAGATATACGTCAAGGAAGGCAACCATTCCGAGGCAAAGCATTATCTCGCCATTGCTGACAACGTGGCTCACAGGCTCAAATCGCTCGAACATCAGTCGCAGGTGGCGTGGCTCTACTACAACATCTACCATAAAGAAGGCGACAACGGCAATGCTTTGAAATTCTATAAGCAATATAATGAACTGGGCGACAGCGTGGCAAGCGAGAAGAATCTCATCCACATGCAGAAGATACGCATACGCTATGAGCATGAGCAGAGACGCGCCGAAGTGGACGCCATCAACAAGGAATACCGCACCGAGCGAACGCTCAAGATGGTGAGCATAGCCACTGTCTTCCTCGTCATCATCCTTGCTGCCGTCATTATCTCCTTCCTCGTCTATGCACTCAATAACCGTAAGCGCAAGCAGTTGGCACAACAGCAGATGAATGAGATGCGAGTATCTTTCTTCACCAATATCACTCACGAATTTCGCACACCGCTGACCGTAATCCTCGGCTATGCACAGATGATGGAAAAGGGCAAACTCCCTCCTGAAGATATTGCCAATATCGGTCATATGGTGTCACGACAAGGCTCACGCCTGCTGTCACTCATCAATCAGTTGCTCGACATCCAAAAGGTGAAATCCACCATCGGACAGCCGGAATGGCGCCGAGGAGACATCGTGCTCTTCATCTCCACCATTGTGGAGAGCTATCTCAATCTTGCCCATTCACGTCGCATCAGTCTCATGTATGCCCCAAAACAGCAGAAAGCCGTATGCGATTTCGTGCCGGATTACGCCCAGAAAGTGGTGTGCAATCTCGTCACCAATGCCATTAAATTCTCAGAAGATGGAGGCAGAGTGCTCGTGGCTATCGACATCAAGGATGACATACTGACCCTTCGCGTGGCAGATTATGGAACTGGTATCTCCGAAGCCGACCGCAAACGCATCTTCGAACCGTTCTATCAGACCGACACCAAGAAGAAGAGCATCGGTTCCGGTGTCGGTCTTGCCCTCGTCAAGCAGATTGTCTCATCACTGAAAGGCTCCATAGACGTAAGCAGTCGCATAGGCGTAGGTTCCGTCTTCGTGGTAAAAGTGCCGGTAAAAGCCCCAGTCGGAGCTGAAGTCAAGCCGATAGAGGTCTATGGCACTATGTTGCAACAGTTGTCTAAAGATGCAGAAAGAATAGAGAGCGCAATGTCAAAGCATAGTGATGACAAAGCGGAGAAGCAGAAGAAGGACAAAGAGACCGTGGCAAAGAATGACACTCGTCCGCTCGTGCTCATCGTGGAGGACAACGCTGACGTGGCAGAATATATGAGTATGCAACTCAGGAAGCGTTACCAGCTCGCCATTGCCAAAGATGGCGAGGAGGGCTTGCGCCTTGCCACGGAGACCGTTCCCGACCTTATCATCACCGACCTCATGATGCCACGGATGGATGGATATGCTCTGTGCCAGGCTGTCAAGCAGGCGGAGACGCTCAATCATATCCCTGTCATCATCGTTACTGCCAAGGCTACGCAGGAAGACAAATTGTGCGGACTGCAGATGGGCGTCGATGCTTACCTCTACAAGCCATTCAATGCGGAGGAACTGACACTGCGCGTGGAAAACCTTCTGGAGCGCACCAGACAATTGAGAGAGAAATACAAGCAAGCCATATCCGACAATGTGGCTGACGCTTCCGCCGCTCTCGCTCCTCGCGACCGCGCTTTCATCCAGCATCTCGACGAGATAATATATGAAAATATGAGCGGTGGTGACGTCAGTGTGGATAGTGTCAGCGTATCAATGCACATGACCACACAGCAGCTTCGCCGCAAGCTCATGGCTGTATTGGGCGAAGCGCCAAACTCCTATATCCGCTCGCTACAGATCAAGCGTGCCCACGAACTGCTGGAAACGCAGACCGATTTGTCTATCAGCCAGGTAGCGCGTTTATGCGGTTTCTATGATATGTCGCATTTCTCCAAGATATTCAAGCAGTGTACTGGGGTCTCTCCATCGCAATATCGCAAGAAAGAATAGCTTGCAGGCAGTGCTTATTAGGGAAAGGCCAGCCGATAACGCGGTTGGCACGGGGGATTTTTATTATGACATCGTGGAGAGGTCAGCCGATAATGCAGCTGGCACGGTGGCTTTTTATTATGACGGACAGTATGGATGGTTTGGTCATATTGTCAGAATTATTGGTAGATAAGGAGGTAAGGAGTGTCCAATATTTACCCAAAGGTGTGGCTTTAAGACTTTTTTCACATAGAAAACGCATAATGTAGCGGAAAAAACACTACCTTTGCACGATAACGTAATCGTGGAACATAATAATGATAAAGCGAGCATTTATATACAAGAAAAGCCTCTTCACCAAATCATTCAGCGCATTCATCATAATACTTTACGGAAGTATCACGACCTATGCACAGGATTGCCCGACGGCAAATATGAACGTCGGTGCAAGCAATGATTCTGCTTCTACGACAATGGAAACAGAATACAAGGCTGCAAATGATGCTGACACTATAAAAGCAAAGCATGGACTCGTGGCGCGATTGCTGCAATACTTTGCAGAGTCGGACAAGCCAAAGCCAGACAAGAAGATAGACTTCGGCATCATCGGTGGTCCGCATTACGCCACTGACACTGGCTTCGGCATCGGCTTGGTGGCTTCTGCACTCTACTCCACCGACCGCTCTGACAGCACTTTGGAAAAGTCGAATGCTTCGCTCTACAGCGACATTACGTCGAAAGCATTCCTGATGATAGGAATCAGAGGCAACAATATTTTCCCAAAGAAGCGTTACCGGCTCGACTACAGGCTCTACGTCTATACCTTCCCTTCGTATCTCTGGGGATTCAATTATCCGCAGAGCGACAACGATGACAATAAGAGCAAATACAGCAGAACGAAGTTTGAGGTGATGACTCGATTCCTTATACCTATCAATCGACATAGCTATCTCGGACCTATTGCCCGCTATCAGTATGTCCATGCCTACAAACTAAAGGATCAAGCTCCGCAATTACTTGCCGGACAACCGATGACTGTGAGCGATGTGGAGCTCGGAATGAGTTACACATTCGACTCCCGCGACTTTATGCTCAATGCCTCTAAGGGATGGTTTGTGCAACTTGACCTCACTGCTAATCCTGCTTTTCTCGGCAATAACAACACTTACTGGTCAGCAGAACTACAGCTTGCCACCTACCGAAAGGCATGGAAAGGCGCCATCATAGCAGGCGAACTGCACACCAGGCAGTCGGCTGGAGACGTGCCGTGGCCTATGCTTGCCGACGTGGGTTCAAGCAACAGAATGCGCGGTTACTACGAAGGACGCTACCGCGACAAGAACGTCATCGACGCTCAGCTGGAACTGAGACAGCATATCTGGCATCGCAACGGCATCGTGTTGTGGGTAGGCGCTGCCGAAGTGTTCCCACGCTACAAAGACCTTCGATTCAGCCAGATATTGCCAAACGCCGGTTTGGGCTACAGATGGCAATTCAAGAAAGGCGTCAACGTGCGCCTCGACTATGGCTTCAGCCGTAACGGCACTGGATTTATATTTAATATCAATGAGGCGTTTTGATAGTTGTGGGGTGTGGGTTTTCGGTTGTGGGTTTTCGGTATTTTACTGATATAAACAGTCAAGTCCTCTATCAGCATTCTACCCCCACAACCAAAAACCAAAAACCAAAAACCAACAACCCTCCACTGTGCCAACGGCTTTTTCCGTTGGTTCCAACATCTAAAAACTAAGAAAGGCGATGAAACAAAAACTGACATATTTACTATATCTCCTGATACTAATACTGCCAAACGTGATTCTTGCAGTGACAGAACATCTGTCGCCAGCAGGGCGCATCGCCAATATCATAGTGCCTTTGACCGCCTATTGGCTTGTGCTCACTCTGTCACGAAAGACCGGACGCACCATGATAATACTCTTTCCGGTGCTATTTCTCGGTGCTTTCCAGATGGTGCTCACCTATCTCTATGGCAGAGGACCGATAGCAGTGGATATGTGGCTCAACCTCGTCACCACCAATGCAGGAGAGGTAAACGAACTGCTGTCACAATTATTGCCTGCAATAGTGTGGGTTGTGGTAATCTATATTCCTACCTTAACCATTGCCGCAACGCAATGGACTAAGCATCAGACGATAGACGAGGCATTTATCAGAGTACAACGCTTTCCTGCCCTATGCTCCGCAGCAGTGGCTCTGATTGCCACTTTCGCGCTCGCCGCTTTCACGCCCTACACTCCCACCAATGATCTCTTTCCGATAAATGCCATCAGCAATTTCGGTTTGGCATTCGAAAGGCTGGAGGCTTCCAATGGATATAAGGAGGCTTCGAAAGATTTCAGATATGATGCACACTGCACCTTCACTGACGATGAACCAGAGACCGTAGTGCTGGTAATCGGCGAGACAAGCCGTGCAGACAACTGGCAACTATATGGCTACCACCGTCCTACCAATCCAGTGCTGTCAAAGACGGAGGGACTGACCGTCTTCACCGACTATATGAGCCAGAGCAACACCACGCACAAGAGCGTGCCTATACTCCTTTCGCTCGCTGATGCCGAAGACTATACCATCCTATACCGCACCAAAGGCATAATGCAAGCTTTCCGCGAAGCTGGCTATCACACCGCTTTCATCTCCAATCAGCAGCGCAATCACTCCTTTATCGACTTCCTCGGTGAGCAGGCAGACTATTGTCTTTTCCTGCACGACAGCCTTTCACGCAACGCTGACGACATCGAATTGCTAAAGCCTTTGCGCCAGCAGTTAAAGCAAAACCGCGGAAAAAGGACCTTCATAGTGCTCCATACCTATGGTTCCCACTTCAGTTATGCAGATCGTTATCCTAAAGCCATGCGCCATTTCACGCCCGACCATTACGATGGAGCGAAAGCGAAATACAGACTTCAGCTCGTCAATGCCTATGACAACACCATAGTGCATACCGACTTTCTGATAGGAAAAGTAATCAGCACACTGTCGTCAGAGGGTGGCAGCGCAGCCATGCTGTTCACCTCCGACCATGGAGAGGACATCTTTGATGACCAGCGTCACCTCTTCCTCCATGCCTCTCCGTTCCCATCTTACTATCAGTTGCACGTGCCACTGATAGCCTGGACCTCACCGACTTACCGCATCCGTCATGCAGAAATCGCCCAGAGCCTCATCTCTAACAGTCACAAGCAGGCAGAGAGCAACAGCATTTTCCACACGCTTCTCTCCCTTGGCGGCGTGGCAACCCAGTATCGCAACGACTCGCTCTCGCTGGCAAGTCCTGCCTATACACCTCACCGCCGCCTCTTCATAGACGATCATAACAGGCCTCTCTCTTACCCAGAATGTATGCAGGAGGTGGATATGAAACAGATGAAGCGTGGCATTCAAAAAGTCAGTCACTGAGCCAACGGGGTCTATCGTAGGATACCAACCAACAACCAACAACCCACAACCAACAACCAACAACCACAAACCATAAAACATATCCTTATGAAGAAAGCAAAACAACTCCGTACCAGCATCATATTGATGCTTCTCCTGGCAGCGACCACATGGGCTTCTGCCGGCAATGAGAAGACACAATTTATCAAGTGTGGCGACATGAATCAATGGGTGACTCGCCAAGTGAAGGAAAGTGGCATCATCGGTGGAAAGATGAAGACACTATATGAGATAGCTCCCACCAAGACATGGCCACAGAATGCGCCATACACCAATCATGGCGGCTCGCCGTGGGGCACATCAAATGTGCTGGCAAAGGTATCAGGAGTCACCAAGACAAACCTCTCTGTCTATCGCGACCAGCATCCAGGACATGGGGCATGTGCCAAACTCGTGACTCATATAGAGACCTGTAAGGTGCTGGGACTCATCAATATCAAGGTGCTTGCAGCTGGTAGCATCTTTCTCGGAGAGACCCTTGAGCCAATCACTTCCACGTCGAATCCGATGGCAAAGATAAATGCCGGAATGAAATTTACAGGCAGACCAAAGGCATTGAAGTTTGACTATAAGGTGAAACTGTCCGGACATCCAAACCGCATCCGCGAGACAGGCTTCAGCAAAGTGAAGACAGTGGCAGGCATAGATATGTGCGACTGCGTCTGCTACCTTCAGAAACGCTGGGAGGATGGCGCTGGCAATATCTACGCAAAGCGCGTCGGCACGATGGTGGTTCGCTTTTCCAAGAGCACCAATGGATGGGTGGAGAATGCCACATTCCCAATACATTACGGTGACATCACCCACAAGAGCTTCTACAAGCCATACATGGGACTCATCACAGGCGATGATACCAAATGGGCAAAAAACTCGAAGGGACAGATGAAGCCCGTGAAGGAAGTAGGTTGGGCAGCAGAAAATGAGATGCCTACCCACATGGTCCTGCAGTTCGACTCCAGCCATGGCGGTGCTTACATCGGCTCTGTCGGCAACACTCTCTGGGTGGATAATGTCAGAGTGGAATACTAATATCAGCAGCAAAAAGTTTTTGCAGTTGTATCTTAGAAGATTCTGGGGTTAATCATGTGAATAGATGTTGTTTTTTTGAATTCCCAATGCTTATTAGAACAATTAAGCATACTGACTTATAAACAAAATGGAGATAGGTATCTGAGAATGACACCTATCTCCTTTCGACAATTACCTACTTACAATCTTTATACTAAAAAAGCTACACTTAATGTCTTTCAACTAAAAAAGTTACAATTACAATCTTTATACTAAAAAAGTTACGCCAAGAATTTCTCTGGAATCTCTGGCATAGCGCCCTGCTGTGTGCATACATAAGCACTAACTTCTACCGCCAATTTGTGAGCTTCCTCCACGCTCTTGCCCTTGAGGATGCTTGCGCAGAATGTGCCAGTGAATGAGTCTCCTGCACCTACTGTGTCTGCCACTTCCACCTTTGGAGTCTCTTGGAATGACTTGCAACCAGGAGCGAATACATAACTGCCGTTTACTCCACAGGTGAGCACCAGCATATCGAGATTATATTTGCCGAGGATGAGCCAGCATTTGTTTTCGATGTCGAGCCCTGGATAGCCAAAGAGGCGTCCTAATGCCACAAGTTCCTCATCGTTTATCTTCAAGATGTTGCAACGCTTCAGGCTTTCGCAGATAATTTCTTTGGTGTAGAAATTCTGACGAAGGTTGATGTCGAAAATTCTCAATGCGTCGCTTGGAGTATGATCGAGGAATTCGTAGATAGTATTACGGCTTACCTCGTTGCGCTGAGCCAGTGAGCCCCAGCAAACAGCGCCGGTAGATGCTGCAATCTCTCTGATATTAGCAGTAAATGGGATGTTGTCCCATGCCACATCAGTCTTGATCTCGTAAGTAGGCACACCCTCTTTGTCAAGTTCCACCTGCACTGTGCCAGTAGGATAGTTTACCTTAGGCAATACATACTTTAGCTTCTTTTCATCGAGAAGATGGAGAGCCTTATCTCCCAATTCATCATTACCTATAGCGCTGACAGCCACAGAGAGCAGTCCATGCTGACCTGCATGATAAGCGAAATTAGCTGGCGCGCCTCCGAGTTGAGGACCTGTTGGGAGTACATCAAAGAGGACTTCACCAAGTCCTACGCAATATTTGTTATTCAATTTGGTATTCATTTCTTTAGTTGTTTTTGGGGGTTGTGGGTTATTTTTCTTGGGGATCCAACGGTAAAAGCCGTTGGCACAGTGGCGGGGTGTGGGTTAGAATGCTGATAGAGAACTTGACTGTTTATCTCAGTAAAATACCGAAAAACAACAATCATCAACCTACAACCAACAACCTACAACCAACAACCATGTATATATATTACATCTTCACCCTGTTTATATAAGTGAGCAGATAGACCACTCCAACAGCCATGACAGCCACGGCGCCTTCCTGTCCTACAGCATCACTTGCATATCCCATGATAAGAGGAAATACGGTGCCTCCGAAGAGACCCATGATCATCAGTCCGCTCACCTCATTTTTCTTCTCAGGTACAGAGAGCAATGCTTCAGAGAATACAATGGAGAAGATATTGGAATTGCCATAACCTACCAATGCGATGGCAATGTAAAGAATCCACTTGGTGTCGCCTACAGACATCATCACCATGCTCAATGCCATCATCACTACGCTGGCAGCGAAGAATACACGTGGCTTGAGCACACGAAGGAAGAACGAGCCTGTGAAGCAACCGATGGTACGGAAGATGAAGTAAAGGCTGGTGGCTGTAGCAGCTTCATTTAGAGTCCATCCGAGACGCTCCATCAATATCTTTGGCGCTGTGGTGTTAGTGCCGACGTCGATGCCTACATGACACATGATGGCAATGAATGACAACAGTACTATTGGTTTGCCAAGCAGGCTGAAGCTCTCACTGAAACCTGTCACCTTATCGTCAGTTTTCTCCTCCTCTATCGGAGTGCCGACAAGGAAGAAGGAAGCGGCAATGCCTATTACAAGATAGATAGGGAAGAGCACGCGCCATCCCAGTCCGAAGGTAGGGATACTTGCCACTGCTCCCCACATGGCGATATATGGCGCCAAGAATGAAGCTATGGCTTTGACAAACTGGCCGAAGGTGAGCGTTGAAGCCAAGTTCTTACCACTGGTGATTACAGACACCAGCGGATTGAGCGAGGTCTGCATCAGCGCATTGCCTATGCCGAGGAGCGAGAATGACACGAGCATCAGCTCGAAAGACTCACCAAAGATAGGCAAGAGAAGTGAGAACACTGTCACTATGAGCGACAGGAGCACTGTCTTCTTGCGTCCTATCTTATTCATAAGTATGCCCGTAGGCACGGAGAATATCAAGAACCAGAAGAACACCAACGAAGGAAACAGATTGGCTGTAGCATCATTGAGATTGAGGTCTTCCTTTACGTAATTGGAGGCTATACCTACCAAATCTACGAATCCCATAGCAAAGAAACATAGCATCAATGGGATGATAGTGAGTTTAGATGAAGTCTTCATAATTATAATGCTAATTTATGTACCTTAATGTTGTTAAATTCAGCTTTACCTCCCTTGGCATAGAGCTTTACATTCTCGTATGGAGCTACAGGGAAGACGAGGTTGGTCATGGCGATGCGACCGCCATCTACGAAGAGCTCTACAGATGACTTATCTACGAAGATATCAACATGATAGGTCTTCTTGCCATCCTCGCAAAGACTCAATGGAGCCCAGGTAGCGAGAGCAAAATCATTCTTGTAGTTGATGGAATTAACTATACGGGCAGGCTGCTTGCCTTCTGCTGCCAGTTGCTTATCCCATGCCAACTCGATGTCGTGAGGCACTGCCTGCTTACCGAAGTCGGTCAGACCACTCTCAGTGCGATCCATCACTACCTTGCCCTGCTTCATATCGAGGTAAATCATAGTGCGCTCACGCTTGTTGTTTGAAATCTCGATACCGGCAATGCCATTAGCATCAGGAGTTACATCTGCCTCAATCTCGAAAGCGCCATCCATATTGGCAGCAATGCCATCAAGCATCTTTTCATCGGCTACAGAAGCATCTGCCACATTCTTGGTGTCCTTACGCAATGCATATACCTCTGGAGCAACATCTTCTGAAATGTAGTATTTACCGTTCTTTTCGTAGAGTTTCAATTCGCGTGGCAAGCCGTTGGCACCACGATTCTGCTTGAATGGAGTGAGGTTAGCATACTGCCAGTTGCTCATCCATGTGACAGCAAGCACGCGGTCGCCGGTGTTAGAGAAAGTAACAGTGGCATAGTGATCCTTACCCCAATCGAGCCATTTTACGTCGTTAGCATCCTCGCAGGTGAAGTTCTTACCATCAAAATCGCCTACGAAATACTCTGTGGCACTGCCACCAAACCAGCAACCAGGATTGATGTTCATAATCATCACCCACTTCTTATTGTTTTTGTCACCGTTTACTGGCAACTGGAAGAAGTCTGGGCACTCATATTGGCAAGGCTGTTGACCCACGCCTTTACCGAAGGCACTCACGTAATCCCACTTCTTGAGATTCTTTGACTTATAGAAGCGTGTCTCCTTATCGGCAGAAACAATCATATACCAGCATTTTCCTTTCTCATACCAGAACACCTTTGGATCGCGGAAATCCTTTAGTCCATCGAATGGTGTGAGTACAGGGTTGTCCTCATACTTGGTAAAGGTGCGACCATTGTCATTGCTATAAGCCAGGCACTGCACTTCATCGTGGTTCACACTGTTGTTAGTGTAGATGGCAATGATAGCGTCCTTGCCAAAGCCAGCAGTGTTTTTCTTATCCACTACCGAGCTACCAGAGAAGATATGACCTACAGGGTCGCGGGCGATAGCAGGATCGAGATGCTCCCAATGAATCAAATCCTTGCTTACGGCATGTCCCCAGTGCATATTGCCCCATTTGCTTCCGTATGGGTTGTACTGGAAATAAAGATGATATTCACCATCCTTATAAACCATTCCGTTAGGATCATTCATCCAGCCGTAGAGCGGAGTGAAGTGATAAGACGGACGATAATAATCTGTGTTTGTGGTGTCGAATGTATCACTGAGCTTCATCAGATTGATAGCTAATGCGTTTTTCTTCAGACCGAGAATCTTTACTGTTGCCACATTGCCCTTGATAGGTTTGCCTGCAGCATTCTTCTTTAGTGAGATTGGAACGTAATAATCTGCGCCATTTTGCGCTAAGCGGATGTCCATCCATGTGTCTTCCTTATCGCCAGTGCTTAATATCACTTGCGCTTCCTCTTTCTCTTCCTGGATAGGAAGCATAAGATATTTAGTAGGGTTTTCTACCTTTATGATTGTGGTATCACCTTTATATTCGATGTTCATCTTCTGTGCGAAAGCGGAAGATGCAGCTGATGCCATCATGATAAGGCCTGCAGCCTTTGTTATATTATTGGTTTTCATATTAGATGTAGTTTGTTGGTGTATTATTGTTTATGATTTTTCTATTATTAGTTTAGAACTTCAGTGAAGCATTAAACTCTATTGTGAATGGACGGAGATAACTTCCTGTCATGATTTGATTCTTGATGTCTTTTGCATCTTCCTTGGTAATGAGTTCTGCGCCAGCAATACTGCCCTTAGCACCAGTCTGGTTGAGGAAGTTGACTACTGTGCAACCGAGAGCCAAACGCTTGTTTACCTGCCAGTTTACGCCACCGAATGTCTCCCAGTGACCATTGAAGTAATAGGCTTCATTGATGTTAGCATAAGTCTTGCTGAAGTAGCGGAAGCTGGTCCAGAGCTTGATATCCTTTGTAATCATGTAGCTTGGATCCAGTTCGATGAGTATCTCTGGTATTTCAGCGACGGTGTTGCCAGTGGCATTGATGTTACCTACATGGCCATCATTGAATGTCACAGATGTCTCAAACTTCTTGTATGTAGGCTTCTGATAAGTGAAGAGGACGTGGAAATCAAATCCCTTGAATGGGTGCATCACAGCATCTGTAGTCCATCCCCAGGTCTGAATATCGTATGCTAAAGGCGCAGCCTTGATTTCTTTGCCATGCTGAAGGTTGAGAGTAGAGTTGTTGTTAGTCTTTGAAATGTAAGAGAACAAAGATGTAAGGCTCAACCAAGAGTTGTTGTAATATATACCTGCACGACCGAGTGGTACTGAAATCTTATCGGTATTAGGCAGTGTAGCTGGTGCGAAAGCCTCGAATTTAGGATGCTGTACGATATAAGTGAAATCGCCTGTGATACCAAAGTTGTCAGTCAACTTATAAGTAGCTGCTACAGAAAAATCATAGTTGAGCCAGTTGTAACTCAAATCTGCAGGAGCAATCTTTGTACCATCAGCTGCAGTAGCACCGAGATAGTAATCTGCAAAGCGTCCTACATACTTGCCATCAGCATCCTTTACAGCTGCGTTTTCGCCTTTCACTCTCTGCCACTCCAAGCGGGCACCGTAGTATAAATTCAACTTATTGTTGACATCCCAATCGTGTGTGAAGTAGAGAGCCAGCTTATTCTCGTTTCCTTTGTAGTATTCTGAGGCATTCTTATTGAAATCATAGAAATAGCTATCACGCTGATTAGCATCCCAAACACGCAGTGCATAACTGCCATCTGATGGTACGCTCTGGTCATACATAGTGGTATTTGAGCAGTAATCGATGTTGTAGAACCACTCATTGACTCCGAGGCGCAGTGTGGAATTGGAGAATTTCTTAGAAAGTTCTGTGGTAAAGAGTGCTTCATCGATAGTTCCAGCGTTGAGACAAGACATACGAGTCTGCACATACTGACCATCATAAGCATTGACCTTGCCGTTGATGTCGCGATACATATAATTATATACTCCCTTATTCTCCTCGCTCTTCAGATCGACGAGCGACATAGGAGTTTGGTAAACCATAGCACCACGCGAGTGATCATACTTCAGAATCGTCTTCCAGTTGATGCCATTATCAAAGCGATAATTGTTCATCAATGTCACTTCGCTTGCTTTGTTCAGACAAGCATCGTAGAGAGAAGTCTGCTCCAATTCGCCAGTGCGCATATTGCGATAAGTCATTACGTTATCAATAGGCAGATATGAAGTGGTGCCGAGTTTGAAGTCGCCATATTCCTTCACGCTGCCATCGCCCACGTAGATGAAAGGAGCGCTCTGAGTAGCATAGTTATATACATTGTGGCTGTTAGCATACTTGTACATAGCAGTAAACTCGCCACGGTCGCCGTTATACTTCTTAGTGATAAGAGCCTTGTATATCTGTGTGCGGTCTTGGTAAGGAGTTGACTTAATCTTGAAGGTACCAGGGTCGAAATCCTGATACATATTAAAACTATAGTACCAGTCTTTACCCAGGTCGCCATTCATATTCATAGAGAACTCCTGCAGTCCGAAGTGGTTGCTCTTATAGTTTAATGTGCCATTAAATCCTTTCTGACCCTTCTGGGTGAAAGAGTTTACAGCATAACCGATATTGCCAGTGGTGATAGCAGTCTCGGCAATCTTGAGCAATCCCTGATGACTCAAACTTGCATCTCCACGCCAGATAGTATTTACAGAATGAGGGTTTGTAGCGTAAGTGACAGGCAGGCCATTCTCTAATACGTTGACATCGGCAGATGGAAGTCCGATTTGTATCTCGCGAGGACCATTAGCACTGGCTGCATTAAGCATGACATTGCGGTTGCCTTCTTCTTTTGCATTAGTATTATCTTCTTGTGCAAAAGTGGTTGTAGCATTCATGATTGAAAGTGCAAGCAAGATAGTTGCATTCTTTCCATTAAAAAATGTGTTCATAACCATTTAGAATTTTAATGGCTCTTCTCAAATTTTAGTACAAAGGCTCATAATTGAGTGCAAGAAGTGTATTTTTTAAGAAAGTTTTATTTAAAAAGTTAGCGGTTGTCTCCGGAAAATTGTAAGTTTATAGTGACAATAAAAACAAAACTTACAATGGATACGATCGCTAACGAGTGCAAAGTTATAGAAAATGTAGGAAACAACCAAACGAATTCCGAAATAAACGCTTCCGTGGTTGGAGAAAACGTTCTTAAAGCCGCCTTTCCACAGATCATAGGATTCAGTATTGAAGCCTATACAATCTCTTCTTCAGAAGTCAAGTTAGTGC
>URJQ01000040.1 GCA_900548195.1 uncultured Prevotella sp. | reverse complement strand
ATATACAGAATTCCAATGATTTCAAAGAACAAAAGATGTGTATAAAGGGTAGGGCATCGCCCGGGGCTATCTATGCCAAAACGAACTCGCCCTAAAAGGGCAAAAGCTTAATATATAATGCGTTATAATGCTTTTGCCCATTCAGGGCGAGTGCCATACACTGCAGTACCCAGGGCGTTGCCCTGGGCTATGAGCTTGTTGGGCTTTCAGCTCGTCCTTTTATGTCGATGGATATTTTTATATTATTTATTTATGTTTTTATCCATTGATATTTTATGTGCATCCATTGATGTTTCATGTGCATCCATTGATGTTTCAAGAGGAAAAGGCAGGATTATATATATAAAAGGAGGAAAGAAAAGAGAGATTAAGACAATTTAACAACCAAATTTCTTTTATTGGGAAAAATTACTTTACCTTTGCCCCATTCTAATAAACTAAACTCAACATTCGCAAGATAAAAAGCCCCTCAGTCCCCACTGCGTGGGGAAGATTAAAACATCAATATAGAAAAATAAAGAAAAAATAGAAAAAAAATATATTTGTCTATTTTTATTTATTGATATTTTATTACTGATAGTCAGCTTGATAGATACTTGCAAAACATCAGAACTAAACAATTCCTGCTATGGAGACTAAAGGCATTATTGGCGCAGCAGTGATAACTGCCGTGGGCATGATAATCATGGGTATGAGCATTGCTAATGGCATCGTGGCTTTCAAAGACCGCGACCGCACAGTGGTGGTGAAAGGTCTGTCGGAAAGAGAGATGAAAGCCGACAAGGTGACATGGTCTCTGACCTACAAGGAGATAGGCAACGACCCAGCCGTGATGTATAACCTGCTGGAGCAGAAGAACGCCAAGGTTGTGGCTTTCCTCAAGTCTGCCGGCGTGAGCGACAAGGAGATAAGCATCAATCCTGCCGTGATATCCGACCGCCAGGCGGACAACTACGGCAACGAGATAATGAACTACCGATACAAGGCGAGCAGCGTCATCACCGTGACATCGACGGATATAGACAAGGTGAGACAGCTGATGCGCCGCCAGGCAGAACTGATGAAGCAGGGCATCGCCATCGTCAGCGACGAATACAGCAGCAACGTGCGCTATGAATTCACCGGACTGAACAAGATAAAGCAGGACATGGTGGAGGAAGCCACGAAGAATGCGCAAGCCACAGCGGAGCAGTTTGCCACCGACACAAAGAGCGACCTCGGGGATATACGCAGCGCCCAGCAGGGACAGTTCTCGATAGAGGACCGCGACTCCAACACGCCTTACATCAAGAAGATACGCGTGGTGAACACCATGACATACTCGCTGAAGTAAGCCAAGCGTACAGACAGCTGGAAAGCACGGCGGACCACGTCTGCACAGGCAGGGCATCCGTCTATCATAAGACATATCATTAAGTTGAAAATAAACATCGGTTTTAATCCGACCTCTAATGGTCTGATACCAGAAAGACACGTTTTCCAGACAGAACCACAGTCACGGAAACCCCAACATCAATACCAACGGGCCACTGATACCATCATATAAAGCACAAGAGACCCAACCGAAGAAATCTAATAAATAAAACCATAAAATCTAATAAACTAAACATTTATGAAAACATGTATCGCATTGCTTGCCAGCATGCTCTGCGTTGCCACACCAACGCTTGCAGATGACGACTCCCCATCAATGAAAATCGATCTCCAATCACGCATCAGTTATCTGAACAACCGTATCGGCAACGACATCGACCACAGCAACTCGGGCTTCAAAGGAGAATACTTCCTGCTTTCCGTAAGCGGACAGATCAACGACCAGATCTCATACTCCTGGAGACAGCGCCTCAACAAGAAGATAGACAACAACAACATGTTTGACGCTACCGACTGGCTCTACGTGGACTACAAGTTTGCTCCAAACTGGAGCGTAGCGGCAGGTAAGCAGGAAGTGCTGATAGGTGGCTACGAGTATGACCGCAACCCTATCGACGTGAACGCTCCGTCAGAATTCTGGAACAACATCGCTCCGTTCCAGTTTGGCGCAAGCGCTTCCTTCACCACAACAGACGGCAACCACCGCTTCACCGGACAGGTGAGCCAGAGTCCTTTCAATATGCCTATGCATAGGGATATGCTTTCCTACAGCCTCTTCTGGGCAGGCAAATGCGGAATGCTGAGCACTCTCTGGTCAGTGAATATGGTGGAGACGACTCCTTACCACTATATCTCATACATCTCACTGGGCAACAGAATCGACATCAACAACGCTTCGCTGGAGTTTGACTTCATGAACCGCGCCGCAAAGCACCAGACCTACCTCTTCAAGGACTGCTCAGTGATGGCACGTCTCGACTACAGACCAATACCACAGGTGGGCATCTTCGGCAAATGCGCTTATGATGTCAACAATACTGACATAAGTGCCGACCCAAGCGTACTGCCTGGCACAGAGCTTACCACCATCGGCGGTGGCGTGGAACTCTATCCCGTGAAGGACACCGACGTGCGTCTCAGCCTCGGTATCTCCCACTCCACCGGAACGAACAGCAACCCTTCAGGCACTGTACAGAACAATCAGACACAGGTACGCGTAGGCTTCATAGCCAAGCTCAACGTGTTCTCCTGGAAGAAATAGTCACTAAAATCCTTTCAAGTGGCCTGGTTTCCTCACCATAGACACACTATGTGAACCAAGGAAATCAGGCACTTGCACAGACCTAAACAACCAATTTACCTTATAAATCATGGCAAACGACAAAGCAAACCGCAAGCCGATAATCCCGAGCGGTATCTGGTGTATCCTCGTGATTGTAATCCTTTTCGGCTACTTAGGCACAGTGATGGGCGTTCCAAACATGCTCAACACAATCATGAAAACCGCACACGACCTGCTGCTCAACACCGTATTCTATCTGATGAGTATCTGCGTTATCACAGGCGCATTGGGCAGAGTGCTGGTGGAATTTGGAGTGGTGGCACTGCTGGAGCGCGTGCTCCGTCCGCTGATGGGACCTATCTTCAATCTCCCTGGCGTGACATCCCTCGGCGCGGTGATGACATTCCTCTCGGACAACCCTGCCATTATCTCACTCGCCAACGAAAAGCGCTTTGCCAGCTATTTCAAGAAATATCAGTTTATCTCTCTGACAAACTTCGGTACCGCATTCGGTATGGGTCTCCTTGTCATCGTGTTCATGGCGAGCGAGGGCTTCTATGCGGCTCCTATCATCGGCTTGCTGGGCGCCTGCTGCGGCTGTGTGGTTTCCACTCGACTGATGCAGCGCTTTGTGCTGAAGGCATATCCACAGTATGAATTTGAGGATGCCGTTTCCCCGGACGAGATAGAATACGACACAGTGCAGGAGAACGGCGAGAAGAAGACCGTGCTCATCCGTGTGCTCAATGCTATGCTCGACGGTGGCAGAAGCGGTGTGGAGGTAGGTCTTGCCATCATTCCTGGCGTGCTCATCATCTCCACTTTCGTGATGATCTTCACCTTCGGTCCAGCCACTGACGGCAGTTATACAGGCGCAGCATATCAGGGTGTGGAACTTCTCCCTTGGCTTGCCAACCAGATCGACTTCGTGTTCGAGTGGCTCTTCGGTTTCCATGACCCACACCTCGTGGCATTCCCAATCACCGCCCTCGGTGCTGTAGGAGCATCCCTGAGCTTGATTCCCGGCTTCATCCAGCATGGTTGGATTGACGGCAACGCCATTGCAGTGTTCACGGCTATCGGTATGTGCTGGAGCGGATTCTTGAGTACACACACCGCTATGCTCGACTCTCTCGGCTATCGTGACCTCACTCCGAAGGCTATCTGCGCACACTTCTGTGGCGGTCTCGTGGCTGCTGTCTGCGCACACTGGATGTATTTCCTCTTTACTTTGGTAGCGTAATTATCTTAGATAATAGGAAATAGGGAATAGGAAATAGGAGATTACCTTTGTTTGCTTGAGATAATCATAGCGAAAATCCACAAGTAGCAAACGTAATCTCCTATTTCCTATTCCCTATTTCCTATTCCCTATAAAGTGGGTGTATCACTCTTCCCCCTCATGCTCCTTCATATATTCACGAGGAGACATTCCATATATCTTCTTGAACATGGTGGAGAAGCTGGTGGCAGAATTGAATCCGCAGCGATACATTATCTCCGTGATGCTCTGTCCCTTGTGACTGAGCATACGCGCAGCCTGCTTCATGCGCAGATTACGGATGAAGTCATGCGGTGTCTGATTAGTCAATTCCTTCATCTTGCGGTGGAGATGCACACGACTAATACCCACTTCAGAGCAGATAAGGTCGATATTAAGGTCGGAATTGCCAAGGTTTGCATTGATGACAGACATTATTCTGGCGAGAAGTTTCTCATCGGCGCTCTCCAATTCCACGTTGTCGAGGTCGGTCTTGACATCCTCCTTGCCAGCAAACTTATTCTGCATCACGCGTCGCGAACCTATAAGATTGGCGATGTTGCGTCGCAGGATGTCCATATTAAATGGTTTGGTGAGGTAGAGATCAGCACCAGTCTCAAGTCCTTCGAGCATATCCTCATCGCGCGTCTTGGCAGTAAGGAGAATGACAGGGATATAGTTGGTGTTGATATTCTGCTTGATTTTCGAGCATAGAGTATTGCCATCCATCTCCGGCATCATCACATCGCTGACCACAATCTGCGGACGCTCACGGATAATGGCAGGGAGAGCCACCTTACCATTCTCGTATGCCAGCACGCGATAGGTGGACGACAGTTCATTAAGGAGATACTCGCGTATGTCATCATCATCTTCCACTATGATGACAGTGTGGCGCTTTGTAGTGCCGGACTTGACGAGTTCAGCCATTTCTTCCTCAGTTTCCTCCGCAGCAGCAACATCTTCAAGGGGCTCTTTTTCCACGGTTTTATCGCTTTTATCCTCGATGAAATGGGCTATTTCCGCATCTTGCAGATGGTCCTTGCCAAGTGGCAGGGTAACGGTAAACTGCACTCCGCCCTCGACATTCTCAACCTCTATATTGCCATGATGCAGAAAGACGAAGGAACGTGCAAGGTCCAGACCAATGCCAGTGCCCACCTTACTCTGGTTTATCGACGTAGCGACCTGATGGAAGCGCTCGAAGATGCTCTTCATGGCATCTTCCGGGATGTGGTCGCCAGTATTGAAGACGTGCAACTGGCAGCAGTTGAGGTCGGGCATCTTATTCAGGCAGACACGAATGCAACCGTTGGCGTATGAATATTTCATCGCATTCGACATGAGATTCATCACCACCTTGTCGAAATGAGAGCGGTCAATCCATATCGGGAGCTTGTCGTCAGGATGATCGAACTCCAGCTTTATATTCTTGCTGTTCGCCTGCGGACGGAAGAGGTCGAGCACATCGCCCACGAAATAGACCATGTCCGTCTCCTGCATCTGCATCTGCATCTGTCCCTTGTCAATCTTTCGCAGGTCGAGAATCTGATTGACGAGATGGAGAATACGGTCGGCATTGCGCTTCATGATCTCGTAGATACCCTGTCGATGGGAGTCGCAGTCCTCGCGGATAAGCTGCAGGAGCGGAGTGAGGATAAGTGACATAGGGGTGCGTATCTCATGGGAGATATTGATGAAGAAGCGCAGTTTCTGCTCGTTGAGTTCCTCCTTGTGGATATGTTCCTGAAGGCGGAGGCGCTCATCATTGCGTGCGCGAACCAATCTCAGATACCATAAGGCGAAGCCTATTATAATAAGGAGATAGACTATGCGTGCCAAAGGCGTGAAATACCACGGATTATGCACCACGACAGTAAACTCCTTGACCGGCGACTGCACGCCATTATCTACCGCGATCACGCGGAAATGGTAGTCACCAGGCGAGAGACGATAGAGGGAAATGGTGTTCTCACCGGCAGGAAGAGTCACCCAGTCATCGCCGTTGATACTGTACTTGAAGCTCAGTCGCTCAGTGCCGGAATAGGTAAGAGTAGAGAAATTGATGGAAATGGAGTTGTCTGCATGGCAGAATTCGAACCTGTCAGCCAACGAGACAGCCTCGCCGCATATCTCGAACATCCCCGACCTGGCAAACGAAGTGACACGCTCACCGCTCATATTGATGCTGGAAATGACCACAGAAAGGTTCGCATTGCCTTTCTTAACCTTGGAAGGATTGAAATAAGAGACGCCGGAGGTGCCTCCGAAGTACATCATATCATTTTTCCAGTCGAAGAAGGAAATGCCTGGACCATACTCATTTCCCTGCAATCCGTCAGAGCCATAGAAGCATTCCACCTTCTTGGTCTCAGGGTTGAAACGGGCAAGACCGTTGTTAGTACTTACCCACAGATTGCCCTGCCTGTCCATCTCTACGGCGCAGACGCGCTTGTCGGGCAGTCCGTCAGCAGTGGTATATACGGTAATTTTCCTGGTCTTTATATCAAAGCAATGCAGTCCCTGAGACGTTCCTACCCATATATGACCCTTGTTGTCATCAAAGATGGAATAGATATTCTGATTCTCAAGGATGGATTTACCGCCGAATATGGCATTCCATTTACGGGTCTTGAGGTCAAGACATGAGAGTCCGGAAGACGTGCCGACATAGAGTCTGGACTCATCACGGCTCAAAGCCATCTGGATGATAAAGTCATTACAAAGGCTATTAGGCTTGAATTCATTATGATACTCAGTCAGTTTGTCGGTGAAAGGATTGTAGCATTTCAGTCCGTCGCCAAGGGTTCCTATCCAGAGGTTTCCCTTCTTGTCGTGGCGTATGTCGAAGACGTTCTGCGACTTGCCGTAACTGAAGGATGCACGGTGGTACTCTCCTGTCACTTTATCCACCCATCCGAAGCCTTCGGTGTAGGAACCTATCCACAGACGACCGTCGATATTCTCCTCAATGTCCACGATAGCGGAAGGCACAGTGCCACCCTCGCTGGCAGGAATGAAATGTGCGATGCGCTGATGATTGGCATCAAGGGCATAGAGACCGTCCTGATCGGAAGCCACCCAGAGCGTGCCGTCGGTCTGGCAGTGAACTGCAAGGACGCACGTCTCGCCTATGGAATTTCCGTCAGCCTGATGTTCACCGAGGCAATTGAATACGTATGAATGGGGCGGCTGGAGGAAAACGCCCTTCTGGAAGAGACCAAGCCAGAGGTTATGCGACTTGTCCATGAATATGGAAGAGACCTTCGACTTTGCGATATTCACCTCATGGCTCGTCACATACGTAGGGCGTGAGTAGCCAGTCACGGGATTATAGACGAAGAGTCCGGAACCATTGGTGCCGAGATAGAGATTATTGTCGGAACGGACAAAGATGGAGTTGATGCGGAAAGACGAAGAAGCCGGGCAGAGAGCGAAGCCTCTGCGGTGAGAATCCATGCGATACACGCCGCCGTTGCTTGCTCCGACATATATGTTGTCAACCTTGTCACGGCACATGTACGCAAAACTGAAATTGTCAGCGATATGGTATTCCTTAAAGAGCTTCAAACTATCAAAATTCCTCGGTTTCATCGGGGAAAACGAAACAACGCCATTCTTCTCGGAGACACCCCAGAGAATGCCTTTCCTGTCGAACATCAACTGCGTGACAAACTGCCCTGGTCCGGCACCAGGAAAGACATTACGCACCTGGTCCACATCCGTTATACGCCATATACCACGACCGGATGTAGAGAAGATGATGCTGCCGTCTGGGGCTTCACAGAACGCATTGACGAAGAAAGGCACCACTTCATCGGTGCCTGCCACCTTGAGCTGATGGAATTTACCCTTCACCTTGACGTATATGCCATTGCTTGTTCCTACGTAAAGATAGCTGTTCCTGTCCTCTATTACGCAGGTGATGTAGTCCCCCATGAGTCCATCCTGGGGTCCGAAGCGCTGGAATGTATAGCCGTCATATCTGTTGAGACCGTCCTCTGTCGATACCCACACGAAGCCTATCCTGTCCTGATAGACCTGATTGACATAGCTGCTGCTCAGATTCTGGCTCACATTGTAGAGCGTTCCGAGCTGTGCCTGGAGCGATGCAGGCATGAGAAATGCCAGCACCAAGATGAGAAGAAACTTTATATTTCTACTATTCCGATTCATAGTTGCGTTGGTTAGTTGCTTTTTTTATAATGGTTGCAAAGTTAGAGTTTTTTTTTCATTTGTACCATTAAAAACTAAAAAAACTTTCGTAAAAATAACATAGACTAAAAAAAATGGTATATTTTCGGGCATTTCACTGCCACTTTTGGCGTTTTTGTTACAAAAGAAAAAGTAAGGGAAACTATTTATAAATAAATATTTAATAAAAATTAGTAATTTTGCACCCGCATTCCGTACATCAGAATGCAGCACAATAACGATACTACATGAATAGATACAGAACCTGACTAAACCAGTATAACGACCATAACTGAAAATAAAGAATATAAAATACAAAAACCAAAAACTGACCAAATGAAAAAAAGCAAAGACTTACTCAGGACGAAATGGCGCAGTCTATCTGCCGTCATTGCGTTGTCGGCTTGCCTCTTCAGCTTCACGGCATGCGACAAGTATGATTTGGATGAGACTACCCCTGAAGGATGGGGAGCCAGCATCTACAGCTATCTGGCAGAAGATGGTCACTACAAGAACACGGTGCGACTGATCGAAGACCTGAATCTCAAGGAGGTTCTGGCAAAGACCGGCTCGAAGACCATGTTCGTAGCAGACGACGATGCCTTTGAAAGATTCTACTCCAACAACAGCTGGGGCGTGAGAAATTACGATCAACTGAGCCTCGCACAGAAGAAAATGCTTCTGCTCGGCGCTATGATCAACAACAGTTACCAGATCAACAGCCTCTCAAGCATCGAGGGACCGGTGAAAGGACAGTGTATGCGCAGACTTAGTTCGCAGACCATCTACGACACCGTGTCCGTGGTAAAGGTGAAGGACCTCCCTAACATGACACCGGAAGCCAGAACACATAACACCACTTGGGCTAAGTTTGACGGCAGAGATAATATCGTGATGATGCGAGACATGACCATCACTCCGATGATACACTTTATCGAAGAACAGATGGCTGACAACAAAATCACCAACGACGACTATAATTTCCTCTATAATTACACTACCGAGCGCCAAGCCGGCGACGCAAGTGTCAACGGAAAGAAGATAGTGCAGCAGAACATCAAATGCAGCAACGGATTTATACATAAGGTGGAGGACGTCGTACTGCCACTGCAGAATATGGCAGAACTTATCGCCAGCAAGCCTAACGCAAGTCTGTATAACAAACTGCTCGAACGCTTCTGCGCTCCTTTCTATGTAGGCGATGACGCCGTAAAACAGTATAACTACCTCTTCAATCAGAGCGTCGATTCCATCTATCAGAAGCGCTTCTTCTCCGAGAAATCTCAGGACGGAAAAGCTCTCAAGACAGATGATGACAACATCGTGGCTAAGTCTTTCCTCAAATTCGACCCGGAATGGAACCAGTACTACAGCGGTCTCGCCATCCCATCTGCCAATGCCGCTCTCGAAAAGAATATGGCAGTGATGATGGTACCGAGCAATGCCGCTCTGGAAAACTACTGGAACAACGAGGCTGGTAGAGTGCTCAAGGATCAGTATGGCTCATGGGACAAGGTACCAAATGACGTAATCGTGGAACTCATCAACAACAATATGCTCTCATCCTTCGTGGAAAGCGTGCCAAGCAAGTTTGGCAGCATCCTCAATGATGCTAACGACCCTATGGGAGTAGATAAGGCAGACATCGACAGCGTATGGCTCGGCTGCAACGGTGCAGTGTATCTCACCAACAAGGTATATTCGCCTACATCATTCGTCAGCGTGCTTTATCCTGCCATTGTCAATGAGACCATGAAGGTGATGCGCTGGGCTGTGGAAAAGAATCAGTATAATGTATATCTCAACTCACTGAATTCACGCTTCAGTTTCTTCATCCCGCTCAACGATGCGATGCTGGATTACATCGACCCGGCTTCGTATGGCAAGGCCAAGACCCAGCTCTACCGTTTCCATTACGATGCCACCAAGACCGTACCGGTATGGGCAAGCGTATATGAATACGACATGGACACAAGGGAAATCGGCGACAGCATACGCGAAGAGCGCGATGAATTTGCCCTCAAGAGCAAGCTGAGAGACATCCTTGACAATCATATCGTCATCGGTAACGTGGAGGACGGCAACAGATTCTACAAGACCAAGGCTGGCACAGAGATAGAGGTGGCTAACGTATCACAGGGCGCCAACGGCATGACTGTGGCAGGAAGTCTCCAGCTGGACGGCACTTACTCAGGTCCACTTCACGTCAGTTACATCTATGACCAGACAGCAATGGGCAACGGTAAATGCTATATTCTCGACAAAGAGCCTATCATGACCACACGAAAGAGCGTATTTGACGTGCTCAGCGAGCATGAAGAATTCGCTGAAATGAGAAAACTCATTGAGGGAAGTTCGCTCCTCGAGACCATACACGATGAGAAACATGCCTGCACAAGCACTAACCTCAATTGCTTCAACACATACCACTACACCATCTATGTGCCGACCAACGAGACCATCCTCAATCTCCAGAAGGAAGGAAAACTGCCTACATGGGAGCAGGTGGATAATTGGGAAGAAGATTCTCCGCAACGTCAGAGAGACTCACTCGCCATCGAAAACTTCATCAAGTGCCACATACAGGACAATGCTCTCTTCATCGGAGCGCAGCCACAGGAAGAGGATGGATATGAGACAGCTTACATCGGTGCGAGCGGAAAGTTCGACCGCGTATTTACTACCCTCACCAAGGACGACATAATAATCAAGAAGACACAGACCGACACCAAGCCTTGCAAGGTGATAAAGAAGGCTGGACTCTACAACATCATGGCACGAGAGTATCAGCTCGAAGGCACTGACAAGAATACAGCCACAAGCGTCTATACCACGTCTTCTGCTGTCATACATCTCATTGACGGCTCGCTGATGAAATAAAAGGCGACCTATCCAACACTTTTTCCAATAATATATATAATGTATATGAAAAGTATTATTTCCAAATATAATCTGAGAAGACTCCTCGTCATCCTCATTATGGCAATGCCTATATGGGAATCTGACTGCTGGACGCTCCGTGCTCAGAATGAAGGATTCATCGTGTCGGGCACCGTCTCTGACGCTATGGGACCAGTAATGATGGCTAACGTCATCGAGATAGACGGAGCAAACCGTATCATCAGTTCCGGACAGACGGACATGAACGGTAACTTCTCATTCAGAATCAAGGACCCTAAGAATAAGCTCAAGATTAGCTTCGTAGGCTGCAAGACTAAGATTCTTCCTATTAAGAGAGAGGTCTATAACATCATGCTCGAAGACCAGACCACTCTGAAGGAAGTAACAGTGGTCAGCAAGCGACGTGCAGGCGGCTCTGGACTTGCCATTCCAAAGGACCAGATGTCCACTGCCAACCAGTCCATCGATATGAAAGAATTTGAAGGACTTGCCATTACATCCGTCGATGAAGCCCTCCAGGGACGTATTGCCGGACTTGATATCGTGGCAAACTCTGGTAACCTCGGCTCCGGAACATCAATGCGACTCCGCGGTGTCAGCTCAATCAATTCCAGCAGTGAGCCTCTCATCGTGGTAGATGGCAACGTATGGCAGAATGATCAGGGCGCTAATTCCATCGACTTAAGCAACGCTAACGATGAGAAATTCGCTGAACTCCTCAACGTTAACCCTGAAGACATCGAGAGCATCAGCGTGCTTAAGGATGCCGCTGCCACTGCTATCTGGGGCTCACAGGGCGCAAACGGCGTAATCGAAATCAAGACAAAGCGCGGTACACGCGGCAAGACTCGCGTCACATACAGCTATCGTCTCACTGGAACATGGCAGCCTGAAGGCTATAAACTCCTCACTGGCGATGAATACACCATGCTCATGAAGGAGGCTTACTTTAATCCAAAGTTGAACAATGACGCAAGCAACATCATCGAGTTCAACTATGACCAGAGCAATCCTAACGGTTGGAACAACTACAACAAGAACACCAACTGGGCTAAAGAGGTAAAACAGACTGGATGGAGACAGAACCATTACATCTCACTGACAGGTGGTGGTGAGAAAGCTCACTTCCGTATCGGTGCGGGATATGACCATGAGACCGGCTCTATCATCAAGCAGCAGCTCGACCGTCTCACCTCCCGCGTAGCCCTCGACTACTTTGTCAGCGACAGAATAAAGATCGTGACAAACCTCGCCTTCACTTATACAAAGAACAACAAGAACTATGCTGACCTCCTCGGTATAGCATACAAGCGCATGCCTAACCTCCCTGTGTATGAGCATGACATGAATGACCAGTCCACAGGCTACTATTACAACATCCCGAAGACTATCTCCCCTGAACTCCAGGACCAGGTAAGCCAGATGAATCCTGTAGCTGTGGCAAACCTCGCAAAGAGCAGCGACACCAGTTACAAGATCACACCGGAGTTCCAGCTGGTATATAATCTTCTCGGAACTTCTGAAGGCAAGACGCAATTGAAATACGAAGGCAGGATAGTATTCGACATTGCAAACAATTATTCCGACTCTTTCCTCCCAAGCACACTCAATGTCAACGACTGGCAGAATGAGAGCAACAACAAGACTACTGCGTATTCATACAAGAGTCTCGGCATTTCTACCACTCATACCTTGACTTTCATACCGCATTTCAAGAATGAAGACCACTCAATGATGATGATGCTTCGCGGACAATTAAACGATGGCAGCTCCAATAACCAGACTACCACCAAGTATCGTCAGCCTAATGGCATCAACAGCACTGGCACTGCCGGCGTGATAAGCGCTCTCTCAAGCGGTGCAGGTCAATGGCGCAGCCTTTATCTGACTTACTCTTTGCACTATGCTTACAAGAGCCGCTATATGTTCGACTTCTCTATTCGTCGTGACGGAACCACTCAGTTTGGTAAAGACAAGCGCTGGGGTAACTTCCCTGCAGTTTCTCTCCGCTGGAACGTAAGCAAGGAACCTTGGTTCCAGAATAACGTGAAGTGGATGTCAATGCTCTCCATCCGTCCAGGTTGGGGTATCGTAGGTAAGCAGCCGGGCGCTGAATACCTCTACTTCTCTTCATACAGCAACGGCAAGGGATACCTCAATTATGGTTCCACAAACCTTGACAACATCCAGCTGAAAAAACTCAAATGGGAGCAGAAGAAGACCTACAACCTCGGTTTCGACTTCGGTTTCTTCGACGAAAAGATCAACGGTAACCTTGAGATATACAAGCAATATACCTCTGACCTGCTGATGTATAACGTAGCGATTCCTACATCTTCCGGTTTCCCGAACCTGTCAAGAGACAACGTAGGCAAGATGGAGAACACCGGATGGGAGTTCAACATCAACAGCAACGGACTCATCAAGTTCGGCAAGCTCGGTCTTGACATCAACGTAACATTCGCAAACAACAAGAACGTTATCACGGAAATGGACGAGAGCTGTCTCAAACTCATGAACAAGGACTTCTCCCGCCGCAACGGTGATTACCAGACACGTGTGGAACTCAACAAACCTTTCGGTAGCATATATGGCTTCAAGTACCTCGGCGTTTACCAATATACTGAATACACTGACGATGAAATCAAGGGCGTAAGCGGACCGAACGCACCGGTAGTACGCGATGAGACTGGCAGAGTAATCAAGGACCAGAAGGGACATACCAAGCCTATGATGTTCTGCTACGGCACTGGAGCTGAGTATGAGTTCCAGGGCGGTGACGCCATGTATGAGGATGTGAACCATGATGGTAACATCAATGAGCTCGACATCGTATATCTCGGCTCTGCCCTTCCTAAGATAACCGGTGGCTTCGGACTCAAGTTCCACCTCGGACGTTGGTCACTCAACAACCAGTTCAACTTCCGTTATGGCAACAAGGTCATCAATGCCAACCGCATGAACCTTGAGAACATGTATGGCAACGGCAACCAGAGCCGCGCTGTCAACTACCGCTGGCGCGTAGAAGGTGACAACGCCGTCATCCCAAGAGCATTGCATCAGGCAGGCTATAACTATCTTGCAAGCGACAGATTCGTGGAAGATGGCTCATTCATCCGTCTGAACTATTCCCAGATCAGCTACTCTTTCCCACAGAAGACCCTGAAGAAACTGGGCTTGACACAGTTGAGCTTCTACGTATCAGCCAACAACCTCTTCTGCCTCACCAAGTATTCCGGTGCAGACCCGGAGGTAGGTTACGGCTCTACAGGTCTCTCATTGGACCAGGCACAGACGCCACGTTCTAAGTCATTCACTGGTGGTATCACCGTCCAGTTCTAATTGCATTAGTATGGTTACTGGTTTTTGGTTGTAGGTTATTGGTTAGATAGCACTATTCCAACCAATATAACAACAAACCAAAGCCACGTGTCCACAGCGTCACCGGCGGATAGCAATCCACCAACCAACAACCGACAACCAACAACCAACAACCTTATAAAAAATCAAATATGAACATTTCAATATCAAAACATATCAAGAAGCCAGTCCTTCACGGCGTTCTCTCCGTCATTGCATTAGGCGGAGCAAGCGCAGGACTGCTCTCTTCATGCTCTGATTTCCTTGACATCACGCCTCTAAACAAGGTGGTTCTCGAGAATTTCTGGACGCAGAAGAGCGAAGTAAACGCCGTTCTCATGGGATGCTATGAATCCTTGGAGTCAGAGGAAAGCATCATCCGCATGGGAGTATGGGGCGAGATGCGCTCCGAAAACATTCTCCAGGGCGCAAGTATCGGCAATGAATACAACGAGATACTGAACGAGAACATCCTTCCTACCAACTCGCTCACAAAGTGGAACGTGATGTATCAGACCATCAATCGCTGTAATACTGTTTGCCATTACGCCCCTATGGTGCAGAAAAAGGACCCTAACTACACCGTCAACGAGCTTAATGCCAACATCGCCGAGGCTTCATTCATCCGTGACCTCTGCTATTTCTACCTCATCCGCACATTCCGCGACGTGCCATTGTCATTCGAACCTACCATCGATGACACCAAGGAGTTCAAGATTCCTGCCACACCTATGAACGCTGCTCTCGACTCCCTTATCAAGGACCTCGAAAGTGTCAAGGACTATGCAGTAAGACGTTACGTGGATGACAGCAAGATGTCAAACTCGGAAGCCGCAAGACAAGCTTACGAAAACAGCAGCCGAGTGACACGAGTAGCTATCTACGCTCTCCTTGCCGACCTCAACCTCTGGCGTGGAAACTATGATGAGACCATCAAATACTGCGACCTCATCATCGACTTCAAGAAGAACCAGTACAAGGAAAAGAAGAATCAGATAGGCGACCTCAATGACATGCAGGAGTTTGCCGGCATCCCTCTTATTCTCGAAGGCACTGTAGGTTCAGTCACTTGTGGCAATGCCTACAATGAGATATTCGGCACAGGAAACTCTTTCGAGAGCATCTTCGAGCTGTATTTCCGCAACAACCAGCAGGTGAAGAACAAGTATGTGAATGAATTCTACGGCAAGGACCGCCTCGGATCCATCTCTGCTCTCAGCCGTTACTGCAAGGATGCAGCGACAGGCAACAGCGACCTCTTCACCAAGAACGACTGCCGCGTGTATGCTACATCCGAGCTTTCAAACAGCAGATACGCCATCACGAAGTACGCGAACAGCAACGTCTCCATGAACATCACCAACGTGACAGACGAGAAGAGCCTCAAGCTCTCCACCAGCCGTGGCAACGCTGAGTATGCCAACTGGATCATCTATCGTCTCACTGACGTGATGCTGATGAAGGCAGAAGCATGTATTCTCAAGGGAGAGGCTGAATATGAGACTGCATTCACACTCATCAATGCAGTCAATAAGCGTGCCCACAACTACACTACATCGGCTGCCAAGGACACTCTCGTATTCAATGACTACAAGACAAGCCAAGAGAAGATGGAGCAATTATTGCTGGATGAGCGCAACAGAGAGCTCATGTTTGAGGGTAAACGCTGGTACGACCTCGTCAGAATTGCCGTTCGCGACGGAAATAATCAGCGCCTTGTCAGTGAAGCCACCAAGAAATATCAGGATAAAGTCAATGCTCTGAAAATCAAATTGGCTGACCCTAACATCATCTTCTTCCCATATAATAAGGATGAACTCAAGGTTAATCCATTCCTGAAGCAGAACTCTGCTTATGGCAATACTGAGGAATTTGAGCATTAGTTGACGTGGTTGTTGTCTGGTTGTCTGGTGGTTTTGTTGTCTGGTGGTTTTGTTGATAGTCTTATTACAAGCGAACTCTACAAACAACTAAACAACTAAATCACAAAACAACTAAATCACAAACAACCCACAACCAAAAACCAAAAACCCAAAACCAATACACTATGATTCATTTCATTTCAAAATATACAAAGAAGATAACGCTCCGTTCCTTCATGCTTGGAATTGCCGTAGCAAGCATGACAGCGAGTGTTCTCACTGCTTGTGTGGACAATGATTTCAGCGACAAGAACTATTACACTGCCACCAAGCGCACTGCAGCGCAGCTCATCAGCGACTCTCCTGAACGCTACAGCAAGTTCCAGCAGATTCTGGAGCGCGCCAACTACTACAATGTGCTCAGCACTTACGGCACTTTCACCGTCTTTGCGCCTACCAATGAGGCGGTAGAGACATATCTCTCGGAGAATGGTTACAAGGATGTCAATGAGATACCTGAAATCAAATGCGATACTATTGCCCGCACACATATCATCAATAAGCAGGCTTGCTTTACCACAGACTACTATGAAGGCGAGCTTCCTATGAATATGGACGACCGCTATCTCGTGCTCTCAAGCGACAGTGACGTGAACAACAACAATGCCCTGCTGCTCTATGTCAACAAGCGTTCAAAGCTTGTCCAGAAGGATGACTCCGTGACCAACGGCGTAGTGCACACCATCGACCGCCTCATCACTCCGAGCAACAGTTTCCTTCCTGACCTCATAGCAGAGGATTCCACCACTACCATCTTCGGTCAGGCATTGAAGCTCACCAATATGAGCGACTCCCTGACCAAGTATATGGACCTCGACTATTCCGTAAGTGACGACTCTGCCACGATAGGTGTACCTATTCGTTACGGTAATCAGGACTGGAAAGCCAAGTATCCTGAGAAGAGATTCCATAAGTTTACTGCCCTTGTGGAGCCTGATGCAGTGTTCAAGAAGCACAACATCAACAATATCAACGACCTTATCGCATACGCAAAGAAAGTCTATGACAAGACATTCCCTAAGGATGCAGGTCTCTATGACAACGATTTCACCAATCGAAAGAACCCTCTCAACCGCTTTATCAGTTACCATCTCATCGACGGTCGCATAGGTTATGACGATCTTGCTCCTTCTGGAGAGGTGATGAAGCAGTGTCTTGTCACTGACGTTGCCGACCCTGAAGCATTCTGGCAGACCATGTGTCCAGGCGCAATGATTCGTTTCTGTCGCCCAAGCGAAGGACTTTTCGCCAATCGTAAGGGCCTCGGCAGAAAGTATGATGCTGGCTGTCAGGGCGTGAAAGTGCTCTCCGCATCCGAGAGTGGCACACATGAGCAGGGCGCATTGAATGGCGTTTTCCATTATCTTGACGACATACTGGTCTATGATGTCAACACCCGTGACAACGTGCTCAACTGCCGTATGCGTATCGACGGCACCACATTGAGCCCTGACTTCTGGAATGCAGGCGCTGTGGGCCATACTGCCGACATCCTCACTGCATTCAAGAATGGATATATCTCCGGCTGGAAGACTTCTCCTGAGACATTCATCGGCGTGCGAAGCGAGTTCCTCTGGATGAGTTCCTACCTTGCCAACGCCATCTGCGTGAAGGGACAGTACGATGTTACCATCACTCTCCCTACCCCACCTCCTGGCACTTACGAGATCCGTCTCGGCTATGTAGCCGGCGTTGAGCGTGGCGTAGTGCAGGTATATCTGAACAATGACCCTTGCGGCATTCCTATCGACCTCCGTGTCTATGCAGGTGATCCTACCATTGGTGTCATCATCGACGCTGCCGATGAGGAGGAAGACCTCGCCAATGACAAGGCTCTCCACAACCGTGGATACATGAGAGGCATGGACTCTTACCGCAAACCGGGCGCTACAAGCTTCCGTGTTGACGCATGGGCAGAGCACATGCGCCGCATCCTGACTACCACTCAGGTGAAGGAAGGTCAGGAACTCAAGCTCCGCTTCCGTCAGGTATTGGAAGGCGATGCCGAGTGGTCATTCGACTATATCGAGCTTTGTCCTAAGAGTGTATATGCAAGTCCGGCAGGCGAAGACACCCATTGATGACTTAATAGCCGTGGAACCGGGCGGCAACATCATGCTTCCCGTTTCCACGTCTCTGAGGTTAAAGCCAATGGATTGATACCAACAAGAAAAAGTTACCTTACAAACATCAACTATATATGAATAATTTCATTTCAAAATACATCAAGAAGTCCGGACTCCGCTTCATGCTCCTTGCCCTCCCTCTGGGCATTGCCGGTGCAGGAACTGTGGCTTCATGCTCTGACTGGGACGACCATTACGACGGTGCGGACTCCGAAAGCAGCAACATTTCCCTCTGGCAGCAGATTTCCAGCAATCCGGAACTCAGTGACTTTGCCGAAGTGCTGACCCAGACCAAGGTGTTCCGCCAGCATAAGAAGTCAAGCATGAGCTATGCTGAAATCCTCGATGGAGGCCAGTCACTCACCGTCATGGCTCCTGTCAACGGCACGTTCAACAAGGATTCCCTCCTCGCTCTCGTGCAGACAGCTAATGGCGATTCCGCCGTAGAGAAGAATTTCGTGAAGAACCATCTCTGCCGTTCCCCACGCTCTACAGGCACAGATACCCTCCGTATGCTCAACTCCAAGCGCGTTGCCATGACCGACAATGACATCCTCGGCGTCAGCTTCAAGGAGAAGAACATCCGATGCAAGAATGGTGTCCTCCACGTTCTGGACCAGCAGATACCTTATAAATATACGATATATGAGGCTCTTAACGCCATTCCTCAGTTCACAGAAGCCGGCAATATCATCGCTTCCTACAATGAGGACGTATTCGATGAGAACGCAAGCGTCAGCAGCGGACTGGTCGATGGTGTTCCTGTATATATCGACTCCGTGGTATATGAGCGCAACAAGATTATCGAGTCTGTGGGCCTTATCAATGCCGAGGACTCCACATACTACTCCATCGTGACTACCAACGAAGGTTGGAAGAAGGCGTGGGACGAGGCTGCAAGCCACTTCAAGTTCCCTTCAAGCATGGAGAAAGCCGACTCTCTCCAGAAGTATTGGGCTACTCGTTCGCTCCTTGAGGATGCTTTCTTCAGCCCTTCCATCCAGGCAAGCATGAAGGACAGCGTGATTTCAATGTATTATAACAAGGCAAAACCTGAGTACCACGTCTATTACAAGCCATTCGAGAGCAACGGTATCTTCGGTGCGGCAAAGGGAAAGGAAACCTGCAGCAATGGTTTCATCTACTATTATGACGAATGGCCATTCACTCCTGAGCAGACTTACTTCATCAAGAATGAGTATGAAGCCGAGCAGCACTGGAATATCATCTCCTATAATGTTTGCATCTATAACGCATACTCTCTCAATGCCGACAGCATTTCCAAGGGAGGATACCTCGACATCAAGCCTTCCAAGGGCACATCCAACTGGAAACTGACCTACAAACTCGCGAATACGCTCTCTGGAAAGTATGATTTCAATGTCATAATCCTCCCTAAGACCATTGAGGATCCTGACGGAAATATGCGTCCTTGCAAATTCAAAGCCACCATCAATTACCTTGATGCCGAGGGCAAAGAGCAGAAATACAACTGTGGAGGCAAGGTGTTCATCAGCGATCCAGAGCGTGTTGACACCATCTGCGTGGCAAAAGCATTCGAACTTCCTGCCTGCAATTACAATCAGAACAACTCTTCTGTCAGCATCACGATAGAGTGCAGCATCTCTTCTAAAGAAAACAGGAAGTACAACCGTGAGATGTTCCTCGACTGCATTTTCCTCAGTCCTGTGCGTGAGAGCAATGAAGAATAGTGAATCCTAAAATGAAATCATATATGAAAAATCTCATTTATAACATACAAAAGATGAAGAAATGCTCGCTCATGGGCTTGCTTATGCTTCTTCCTCTCACCGATGCGCAGGCAAAGGACATCAAGGGTAAGGTGACCGATGCCGCCACCGGCAAGCCTCTTACCGGCGTGCAGGTCAAGGCATACGGCAACGAACGCTACACTGCCATGACCGATGCCGAGGGCAATTACTCCATCAGCGTGCCTGATTACGTCAACAGTCTCTTCATGTCGCTCGAAGGTTCGGCTTCCATTCAGGTGGCTGTCGGCTCTGACCTCAACAATGTCAACGCCCGACTCTTCAGCGATACCTTCTCCAGCAGTTACACCAAATCCACTTCCGGCAACCGCCTCACCGTGTCATCCGACTTTGACAACAACGCCGAGCAGAGCATCGACCCGTTCATACAGCAGCGTCTGGGCGCTGAAGTCCGCTCTGTCAGCCGTGGAGGCAATGAGGGACTGGGCAATGTAATGTTCATCAATGGTCTCAACTCGCTGAAATCCACCGCCCAGCCACTCGTGGTAGTGGATGGAGTCATCATGGACATGCAGTATGAGCGCACCATGCTCCACGATGGATATTACAACAATATCCTCGCTAACATCAATGTCAATGACATCGACAAGGTGGAGGTGCTCAGAAATGGCACTGCTATCTACGGTGCAAAGGGTGCCAACGGCGTCATCATCATCACCACTAAGCGCAATAGAAGCATGGCTACCAAGATTGATGTCACCATCGGTGGCAAGTTTCAGCTCATGCCTCGCACCGCTACTATGCTCGGAGCCGAGGATTTCCGCACATACACCACGGAACTCCTGACTGCAAGAGTCACTGACTTCTCTTCCATGAAATACCTCATCTCCGACCCTTCTTATTACTATTACAACCAGTATCACAACCATACTGACTGGAAAAAGGAGGTCTATGAGAACGCTTTCTCACAGAATTACGGCATCAATGTGCAGGGTGGTGACGATGTGGCAAACTATAATCTCAGCGTGGGCTACACCCTTGCCAACAGCACTCTGAAGAAGCATGACTTCTCACGCTTTGATATGCGCCTCAATACCGACATCAATATCACGAGAAACCTCGACTGCCGCTTTGATGCTTCGTTCAGCGATGTAAGTCGAAACCTCCGCGATATCGGCATTGCTTCCGACATTGAGAGCATTACTCCTACTGCTCCTAACTTCATCGCGCTCATCAAGTCGCCTTTCCTCTCGCCTTATGCCTTTGATATCAATGGCAATGTAAGCTCATATCTTGCCGAAGCTGACGGTTATCTCCAGGGTGTTGTGCCTACTAACGACCGCAGCATCGCCAATCCTCTGAGCATTCTGCAGAATGGTGAGGGACGTAACCGAAACACTTTCGGCAACCGTCTCGTGATGTTCTCCATCACTCCTACTTACCATATCAACAAGCATCTGACTCTTTCCGAGGCTTTCAATTTCTCTCTCATCAACACCAATGAGGAATATTACCTCCCAAGAACTGGCGTTCCACAGTTCCTCCTGCCGGGCGTGACCGACCGTATCTATATGGGCAACATACGCCAGTCACTTGCCGGTCGTCAGAACTTCATCCAGAGCGACACCCGTGTCACATGGACCAACCGCTACAATGCCAATTCCATCAAGGTAATCGGTGGCGTAAGATACCTCAACAACAGCTACCGCCTCAACGTGCAGAAGGGTTACAACACTCCTAACGACAAAAACCCT
>URJQ01000039.1 GCA_900548195.1 uncultured Prevotella sp. | reverse complement strand
TTAAGCTCGTACCTAAGGGCTCACTACCTGTCAGCGACGGCAAGGCTGTCCGCGTGATTGACAAGCGTACTGTTTACCAATAATATCGAATCACTATGACAATAAAGCAATTATCCATCTTCTTAGAGAACAAGGGCGGGTCGCTCATCAAGATTCTCGACAAACTGAGCAATGCTGGCATTCAGATTATTGCTTCCACTATAGCTGATACACAGGACTATGGCATATATCGTGTCATCTGTGATAATCCTAAAAAGGCATATATCGTACTGAAAGAAGAGGGCTTCAACCTCCAACTCACTGACGTATATGCACTCTATGTGGATGACGAACCGGGCGCTATGGCTGCAACACTTCGCAAACTGGCAGAGGCTGGAATAGTCATTTCCTATATCTACACCTTCCTGCTCAAGGGTAAAGGTGTGCTTATATTCCGTACGTCAGACACTGAGAAAACCAATGAGGTTATCTCTCTCAAGAAACTAAAATCCGTAATCGAACTGTGAAAATAACCCTTTTACAGCAGGATATCTGCTGGGCTAATCCTACAGTAAATAAAAGGCGCACTGAGGTGGCTATCCTCAATGCGCCTTCAAGTGATTTATATGTGTTGCCGGAGATGTGGAACACTGGCTTCGGAAACCCCGATTCGCTCATTGCCCACGGCTACAATTACGAGCAAGATGATTCGCTCTGCTGGATGAAAAGCATGGCAGAGCGACTGGATTGCGCCATTGCTGGAAGTATTTCGGTGAAAGCGGAGGACGGAACTTACCGTAACCGCCTCTATTTCGTTACGCCATCTGATACCTATTTCTACGATAAGCATCACCTTTTCTCCTATGGCAACGAGCATTTCGCTTACACCGCAGGCGATAATCGCACTATAGTGGAGTGGCGCGGAGTGAAATTCCTGCTCCAGATATGCTACGATCTGCGCTTCCCTTGCTTCTCACGCAATGGGGCAACTCTGGCATATTGCAGTGAAAAAGGCATTGATAATGCCCATGATTGCAATGCTTTTGCTCAAGATTCCCACATTCCAGCAGACGTTGCCGACTGCGTTTCTGCCCATAATAGCAATACTCCATCCTACGATTACGACTGCGCTATCTATGTAGCCTCATGGCCTACATCGCGTCTTGACGTATGGCGCACGCTCCTGAAAGCACGTGCTTTGGAGAACCAATGCTACGTATTGGGTGTCAATCGCACGGGCGACGACCCTAACTGCTCATATAGTGGAGGCACATGTGCATTCAATGCCTATGGCAAAACTATTGCGGAATGCCATGACAGCACTGTTATGACCTGCACATTCGACCTCGACATGGACAAACTATACTCCTTCAGAGAGAAGTTCCCAGTACTGATGGACAGGCGATAGGCATCAAACCAACGTAAGAGAGGGGCATTATTCCAATTTAATCAGAAAGAAAAAGCCACTTTATTGCCCAGCAATCAGGGCAATAAAGTGGTTTGTTTACTTGATGATCAAGCCACCTAAAGGCTGCATTGTCACCTTTACCTTTCCGTTCTTACCCACCTTTACCTTCTTGAGGAATGAGGAAGCGACGGTCTCGCCAGCCTTTTTCTTTGCATTATCAGCATAGAGTGACACCTCCTTACCGGCAAACTCTGGGAGCAAAAGCGTAGTTGTAATCGGCTTGTCTGTACCATTAAGACCTACGACATACCAGTCATCACCAGTACGGCGAGCCATTATGACATACTTGGAAGGATAACCTTCGATAAACTTTGTCTCGTCCCAAGTGGTAGGCATCGCCTTTAGAAGGTCGAGTTCAAACTGTGGAAGCTCCGTAAGATTGTTTGGCTGGATGGCAATACACTGCACACTTGCCTGATTAACTATTGCACTTGCAATCTCGAAAACATCAGTAGTATAACGCTGATGACGGCTTTTATTGTCCTTACTGATATACTTATTCATGATAGTGCCGCCCCAATCCATGCTTGCCACCGCATTACGGCAGAATGGATGCATGGTAAGTTCGAAGCCTTCTCTTCGTGCATGATGGTCAGAGAAAAAGACATTCTCCGATGCAAGCACTGCTTCTGAAGACACATAGTTAGGATACATACGCTCCCAACCTCGTGGAAGGGTGCAACCATGGAAGATTACTTGCAATCCATGACGGTTAGCGTCGGAGAGAATGTCCTCATATTGCTGCATTGTCTCTTGCTTATCACCCGCAAAAAAGTCAACTTTAATGCCCTTAACGCCGATTTTCTCAAGCCAAGCCATTTCCCTTTCACGCTGTATGCTGGTCTTCATGCAGTCGCGAGGACCTTGCGGAGCATCATTGGCATATCCGTTACTGTTGTACCACATCATCAGTGCGACGCCCTTACTCTGTGCATATTTGCTCAGTTTCTCTATGCCTTCACGTCCAATTCTTGTGTCCCAATAATTATCCACAAGGCAATACTCATATCCCATCTCGGCTGCGAGGTCCACAAACTTCACCTGATCGTCATAATTGATGGAGTTATCCTGCCATATAAGCCAGCTCCAGGTGTAACGTCCCGGCTTGTATGCTTCGCGTGGTTCATACATAGGCTTCACCACATCATAGCTTATAGTGGTCTCTACGATAGGTTTGAGGTCTGAACCCACGGTGATGGTGCGCCAAGGAGTCTCACCTGGAAGGGATATAGCTGGAGCATAGGAGCCAAGACCATGGTATTCATCGAGTGAAGGGTAAGCTACTGTATATCCTTTTTTGGCATCAAAGTCGGAGAGACGCGAACCGCAATAATTGCTTCCCACGCCTGTCTCGCTGACAAGTACCCATCCATCATTCCCTACTTTGAAGAGACAAGGGAATGTATATCCGAGACCAAACTTTGACTTATCGGTCATCGGAGCATCAATAACATACTCTTCTTCATAACTTGGCTTAGTGCTCATCCATCCCTGATGCGTTCCCCCTATCTGAGGACATAGGAATGTGGTGGTCTGGTCAGGGAAACGGAATGATGAAGTCTCGGAGACAATCGTGGCACGGCGTGGCTCATCTTTCGAAGAATTGTCGGAACCACCCAACTGATACTTATATGCGATGTCATTATTGCTCACTTGCATTACCACAGTCATGGTGTAAGGACACTTTTCAGACTTCATTTCCACCGCCATTACATTGGCTTGATAATTCACCTTTGAAGCCTTAGTGCGCGACATAGTGTAGGTTTCGTCCACCTTACTCTCAGTCCATTTCGTGGCTGTAAGGTTCTGACTGTAGTCTCCCATATCGGTTTTTAGTCCGAGGGATGATGGCTGTAAGATAGTTTTACCGTCATAAGACACCTCATAATTTAGCGTGCCATTCTCAGCGATGATGCTTACCTGCATCCTGCCGTCAGGCGAAGACACTTTCCTTGTCTCCGCGTTCACTCCCATTGCGAGGAGGGATGCCATTGCTAATACAATACTTTTTTGCATAATACCTATTTTCATCAAGCGTTGCCCGCTTGATTATTTGAGTCAGAAATTCTTTCTTTTATGATTTGTGTTGGTGTGAATGACACATGAATAGTTGTTTTGTCGTTTGGTAATTTGACATCAGCCTTATGGTATTTCCGTCTTTCATGCAAACTACAAAACGACAAAACAACTATACTTATCTATGCCTCGATGAACTATTAGGAGGCAAAACGCTTAGTTCTTGTAGAACTCGATGAATGCGCGGACGCAGTATTCCTGGTCGATAGCGGCGCCAGTCTCACGCGCACTATGCATTCCGATGATAGGATTACCCATATCTACGCCCTTGAGAGGGAGTGAAGAAGCAAGGATATTACCGAGAGTGCTGCCACCAGCCACATCGCTATGGTTTACGAAACGCTGTACTGGAACGCCAGCCTTATCGCACAATCCTGCAAAGATAGAGGCAGAAACGGCATCAGAAGCGTACTTCTGAGCAGCATTAAACTTGATAACAGGGCCTCCACCAAGCACTGGATGGTTAGTTGGGTCATACTTCTCAGAGTAGTTTGGATGCCAAGCGTGTGCATTGTCAGCACTTATCATGAATGCCTTCTCTATGCTGCGGAAATAATCTTCTGTGGTTTCGCCTTGTGCGAGGACGATACGCTGGATGAAAGAAGCGAGGAATGGCGAGCCTGCACCCTGCTTTGTCTGCGAACCTGTCTCCTCATTGTCGAAGATAGCGAGCACCTTTGTGGTCTCCGGAACGGTCTCTGTATCAGCCAAAAGGGCAGCCAATCCTGCATGTACCATACTGAGGTCGTCGATTCTTCCGGCAGAAATAAACTCATCATGGACACCTACGAGACAAGCAGGAGTCACATCATAGAGGTAAAGGTCGAAATCGAGGATGTCACTCTTCTGCACATCAAGTTCTGAGCAGATAAGATTCATGAGCATATTGCCCTTTTCCAGTTCGTCATTGACGATTCCGATGATTGGCAACATGTCCTTCTGCTTACTCAGTTTCACGCCATCATTCACCTGACGATTGAAATGTATGGCAAGATTAGGGATGAGCAATACTGGGCGTTCCACCTTCAGGAGACGTGTCTCAGGGTGCATCACGTCATCAGTCTTAATGATTACGCGACCAGCGATGCTGAGTGGACGGTCAAACCATGTGCTCATTATCGGACCACCATAGACCTCTGTGTTGAGCTTTGTCATTCCTCTCTCGCATGTCATCTCAGCATTAGGCTTGATACGGAAGGTAGGAGAGTCGGAATGTGCGCAGATAATATGGAATCCAGCCTCGCCAAGAGTTTGCTTACCTATCTGGAATGCGTAGATGGAAGAGTCATTCTTTGTGACATAGAATTTATCACCAGCTTTCACTTCACCCAACTTTTCCTCTGCTGAGAGATACTTATAGCCAGCATTATCGAGTCTGCGAGCCACTTCCTTCACTGCATGGAAATTCACTGGAGAGACATTTAGGAAGTCTATCAAATCTTTTGAGTAGTTCATTATTTTAGATTTTTGGTTACTTTTGTTTTACTATTGAAATGGTTTTAGGCTACAAAAGTAGCAAATTATAATGAATTTACAAATAAAATAATAAAACTTTTTGGTTTTTTCCGTAATTTAATGTAATTTTGCAACCAAGTAGATAGTAACCAAACAATATGTTCTGGAATACAGATTGTTAGGAATAATCGGCAAAAAGAGTTATCCTTTTCGTTTTTCTGCGATTTATATTTCAAAACATAAGAACCAACAACCTCTAAAGAAATGGCTCACAGATTAGACGCATTAGACAAGAAAATACTCGAACTCGTTATTGCGGACGCACGAATTCCTTTCCTTGAAGTGGCTCGCGCATGCAATGTGAGTGGTGCCGCTATTCATCAGCGCATACAGAAACTGACCAACATCGGCATACTCAAAGGTAGCCAGTTTAATATTGACCCTGAGAAAATAGGCTATGAGACCTGCGCTTTCATCGGACTTTACCTGAAAGATCCGGAGAAATTCGACGATGTAGTGGAGGAACTGCGTAAGATTCCAGAGGTGGTGGAATGTCATTACACCACTGGCGGATACGATATGTTTATCAAGCTCTATGCTTATAATAACCACCACCTTCTCAATGTCATTCATGACAAGCTACAGCCTCTCGGGCTTTCTCGCTCCGAGACTATCATTTCATTCAATGAAGCCATCAATCGTCCTATCACTATTGTGGATAGAAAAGATGATGACGATGATGATGATGACCTGATATAAAACCATGAAACAATATCTCGACTTACTTAATAGAATTCTTACCGAAGGCGTGGAAAAGACAGACCGCACTGGCACTGGCACCAAAAGCATCTTCGGACATCAGATGCGCTTTGACCTTTCTGAAGGCTTTCCGCTCCTTACTACCAAGAAACTGCATCTCAAATCCATCATTTATGAATTGCTCTGGTTCCTGAATGGCGATACTAACGTGAAGTACCTTCAGGAGCATGGAGTGCGTATATGGAATGAATGGGCGGACGAAAACGGCGAGCTCGGTCCTGTCTATGGCAAGCAATGGCGTGCCTTTGAGACTCTCGACAAGGACGGAAACCGCGTCGTAGTAGATCAAATAAAGGATGTGCTCCATCAGATCAAGCATAATCCTGACAGCCGACGCATGATAGTATGCGCGTGGCATCCTGGTCAGACCGACTATATGGCGTTGCCTCCTTGCCACACCATGTTCCAATTCTATGTGGCAAACGGCAAGCTTTCACTCCAGTTGTATCAGCGTAGCGCAGACACTTTCCTCGGAGTGCCATTCAATATCGCTTCCTACGCCCTCCTTCTGCAGATGATGGCGCAGGTAACTGGCTTGGAATGCGGCGAGTTTATCCACACCACTGGCGATACTCATCTCTATCTCAACCACATAGAGCAAGCCAATCTCCAGTTGTCACGCACGCCACGTCCTCTCCCTAAGATGAAGATAAACCCTGACGTCAAGGACCTTTTCTCTTTCAAATACGAAGACTTCGAGCTCATCGACTACAATCCTTGGCCTCATATCAAGGCAGAAGTCTCCGTATAGCCATCTCTTAGGTAATAGGGAATAGGTATTAGGGAATAGGAGATTAGCTTCATTCGCTTGCGGTCTCCATACTGCGTCAGCGCGATTTTTCACTTTTCACTTTTCACTTTTCACTAAAAGAAACGTAACTCCCATTCTTCATTCTACATTCTACATTCTTCATTTACTCCCGCCGGCTGATATAATCAAGAAAAAACAATCATAAACATGATAAACATAATAGCAGCAGTAGCCCAAAACAACGCCATAGGCAATGAGAACAAACTCATATACTGGCTCCCAAACGACCTCAAACGCTTCAAAGCTCTTACCACGGGCCACACAATAATAATGGGACGCAACACCTTCGACTCACTGCCGAAAGGCGCATTGCCAAACCGTCGCAACGTGGTTCTCTCACGCTCAGTCAGTGAATTGCCAGGCTGTGACGTCTATCCTTCCCTTGAGGAAGCACTCAGTCATTGCACGCCAGACGAGGATATATATATAATAGGTGGAGCTTCGGTATATAATCAAGCCCTTCCACTCGCTGATCGTCTCTGCCTCACAGAGATACACGACACTCCTGCTCAGGCAGACACCTTCTTTCCTGACTACTCCGACTGGAAAGAATCAGCGCGAGAAGACCACGACATCGACGAGAAGCATGCCTTTCGCTACTCTTTCGTGGATTACGCACGAGAATAATGCAAAGGGCATTGGTGGGCGAAATTACATTTCCAGAACTTATAAAGCAGGAGAAAAACTGTTCGATTTTCCCGTTTGCAATCGACTGTCACGAAGCAACGCTATAACTAATTGATAATAAGAGCGTTGCAAAAGCATAGATATTAGGCGGTAAAAGCATAGTTATTAGGACGTAATAACATAGCTTTTACCGCCTAATATCTATGTTATTGCAACGTGAAAGCTTAGATATCGCTTTTCGATACGATTGCTTTCACGTTTTTGTTCTATTTTTCCGTCCGCTTTACATATATATGAAAGGCAATCGGACGCATACTAATCTGTGTAGATTAGGCTGGAAGCCTATACCGAGCATAGCGAGAGTAACCCGGGACATAGTCTCGGGTACTATGGATACCTACAAGTGACTGTCTGGAAGACAGTACCTATATGCACAAGAAAGCAGAAGTACCTGTCTTCTCCTTCGCACATTTATCCGCATTACAAATCAGCCTCGCCAACCGCATCTGCACGATTCCAGCACCTTCACTCTCCACTATTCATTCTTTACTGAAAAAGTGTAACTCCCATTCTTCATTCTTCACTCTTCATTCTTCGTTGATTCCCATTGTGTAGGCACACATTATTAAGGGAAATTAACGTAATTTTCTGATTATTCGCAACTTATAACATCATTGACACATATCAAAAAATAAGACAAAAAAGGTCAGAAATATGGGATTTCCTTTGCTTGAAAAGGAGTTTGTTATTACCTTTGCAGATGTTAATGGCAATTATTAGCGCAAGTGTAATGCCCGAAAGATGGGTATGCGTTGAGGTTGCTGAATTAAAAATGGGAACCGGAAAATGTGTCTTTTACACATTGGATAAGTAAAGTTTTATTTGGAAACAATTCAAACTTTCACCTCTATTATTCAAGATAGAAAAATCCATTAGGCATATATTTCCAGAGTGCCACGAGCCTGCCTCCGTGACAGTAACAGTCCACAGCGTAATGACCACAGAAGAATGCCTCAACGAAAAGAAGGCGACAGACTGATGGACAAGTGGAGAATACAATCAGACGTCACGCAGAGAGTGTACGCAACGCAATAGCTACAAGACTCTCCTTTAGAAGAGAAGACGCCCGCGGCAAGAACTCAAGTTCCGGAAAACCTTTAGATATGTTTATTTCAAAGATTGCAAAGATTGTACTTGTATTTGTTTCAATTTTTATTGCTGCCAACGAAGGTAGCGCAAAGTCAGACAAGACTTTCGACTGGGGTCCTTTGATGGATGCCATCACAAAAGTAGAGAGTAAGGGAGATCCAAATGCCAAGAGTGGCAACTGTGTCGGTGCTATGCAGATAAAGCCTATCTGCGTGAAAGACTGCAACCTGATTCTTAAAGCACGTGGCGAGAAGAAACGCTACACTTTGAAGGATCGTTATAATGTGAAGAAGAGCAGAGAGATGTTTGTGATATTCATGAGTAAGTATAATCCTACTAATGATATCGAGAAAGCCATCCGCCTATGGAACGGTGGCATAAAATACAAGGTGAAGAGTACACAGCGTTATTACCAGAAAGTAATGGCGTATCTGAAATAATTTCAACAAGAAAAAGCCCCTCAATTGAGGGGCTTTTTCTTGCCATATACGAATCTTTCCTTTTCAAAAATGTCTTTGCTGATTTGCACTTGCGAATAGCCGAGACTCATCATAAGTTGGGCTGTCTCAGGTCCATACGCCTCATTTATCTCAAATACCAATGCGCCTTCGGGCTTCAAGGCATGAAGTCCATACTCAGCTATGGCGCGATAAAACAGCAATGGGTCGTCATCAGGCACGAACAAAGCCAGTGAGGGCTCGTGTTCCAATACGTTTTTCTCCATTTCCATCGCTTCACGCTTACAGATATAAGGTGGATTACTGACGATGAAATCCCACTTTTCCACATCATCCTCTGGAGCAAGGAGAGCGTCCTGTCTCTCCACAGACACATCTGCGCTGAGGTCTTCAGCATTTCTTTTAGTCATTTTCAGAGCAGTATCGGAGATATCCCATGCCATCACTTGCGAGCAAGTCTCCAATGCCAAGGTCACACTGATACATCCTGAGCCGCATCCTATGTCGAGAATTCGCAGCTTTTTCTGAGCTTTCGCACAGTCGGAGAAAGACTTTCCCTGAGCCGTGACATTACGCTCAGCCTCACTTGTCATATTTTTGATTATTTCTACAATGCCCTCTGTCTCTGGACGAGGTATCAATACGCCTTCTTCCACCTTGAAATCACGACCATAAAACTCTGCCGTCCCGAGCACATATTGCACTGGCACGCCATCTTTCATAAGGTTTATATCTCGCTCAAGGTCTTGCAGTTGAGCGTCATCGAGCGATGAAAGTCCGCCAAGACACACATCGACGAAAGTCAATGAGAATCGCTTTTCGAGGTATAGCTTTATTATGCTCTTTGCTTCACCTTGCGGATATTGTTTCTGAAGACTATTTACTAATTCTTGAAATGTCGGCATTTTGGGGGTTGGGGGTTGTGGGTTTTGGGTTCGCTTGCGGAATAAAATATCAATATAAAAAAACAAAGAAAAATATATTTGTTTGATTATTTTTATTTATTGATATTTTATTCTTCAACAAAACCACAATGCAAAGTTAATAAAAAAATCCGTATTCCGCGCTTTTTCAAGTAAGAAAAATGGAGTAATATCATAGTAAAACATCACAAAAGCACATTTTTTCTTGCGTGCGCAAGATAATTATATTATCTTTGTAAGCATTTTTCTGAAATTAAAAATAACACGGCAACGAATCTGGAAACTACGAATCCAACAGGCATCGGCACAAAGAACAAAAACTGACAAATGATAAAAACTGCATTATACGCATTTATAATCACTCTGATGGCGGTGGGAAATGTCTCCGCAAACGACTATGTCTTTTCTGCAAACAAGGGAATAATATTCAGTTGGGAAAAGAAAGATAAGGTGGGAACCTACACTGTCTCAGGCACACGTCTCTACTCAGAAGTGACTGACGTGGACAGTGACCCGCACACAGCCCTGCTTTCCTTCCTGGGATGGAGCACAAAAGCAAATACTTCATACTATGCTTACGCTCCATACAACACCCGTTACGTCTCCGATGGCAATAAGATTACGGCATTGCCTCTCCTTTTCACAGGGCAGAAGCAATGCAATAACAATGATCTCTCACACCTTTCTGCCTTCGATTTCATGATGGGGAAATACACTACGGGGGATAATTCGGCTGACATCATCCTGCAGCATCTATGCAGCATCATTCGCATAGAATGGCAAATGGAAGATGATAGACAGTTGGCTTCCATCACTCTCTCCACCGACGAACCGCTTTTTGCCACCAAAGCAGAGATGAACCTACCAGAGCAGAAGGTTACGGCGACAGACAGAAGCAAGACTATCACCCTCCTGCTGGACGACATCAGTCCTGCAGACGGCGAGCCTCTGACTGCATATATCTCACTTCTTCCTGTGGATTTGACCGACAAGATGATAAGGATTTCTCTCGTCACGACCGATGGCATCGAGCATGAAGCAAGCATTCGAGGCACTGAGTTGCAGGCAGGCAAGACTTATCCCGTGGCTATCAGCGGACAAAAGGCTGGCGCAAAAAGCCAGCAGACTGGCAAGAATCAGACTTCCGTAACCTCGATAACGTCGGCTTTAGAGTCTCCTTCTGTCACGACGGGCGATTTTCCTATAGACACTGAGCATATTCTGACTCAGAACATCGAGACTGGCATTCACTCAACTCTTGTTTCTCCCCTGCCCCATAGTATGCAAAGCGACACGGCTTTCTCGCTTTCGGGCATAAAGATAAGAAAGCAAGACCATAAGCAAGCATTCATCTTAAACGGCAAGAAATACATCAAACGCTAATCATGAGAAAGTTTTATACATACTTCATAGCATTCATCATAGCGCTTCTGACCTTCAGCTGCACTAACGATTTAGCGGAACTGCCTGCCGAAGACCTGCCTTTAGCTGACCCAAAAGACTGCATCATCGGCATAAGTCCTCAGATAGAGCCAGAGGAAGAAGGGCTGACACGTTCTTCACTCACGTTCAGTCCTACGCTTCGCGCTATGACTTTCGCTTGGGACGCCACTGACGCTCTCGGTGTTTTCCCTATCAATGCCACAAATATCTCCACTGCACAGCAGAAATTTTCCATCAACGCAAATGATATAAACGGACTTAGTGCCAAATTCTCAAATGCCGATACGGACGTAAATTCCATCACATCAGGACAGAGATACGTAGCTTACAGCCCTTTCACCGCAGTGGATGAAGACAAAAAGTTCATCCATGTGACCTATCGCAATCAGATACAGAAAGAGAGCGTCAATATGGATGCGTACTACAAAAGGTCCCAATCTGACGAGCAAATGCAGGCATATCTCGCTTCTGAGAAGGAAGCCTCAGCGCATTTAGGCAAGTATGATTATATGGTTTCTGCAGCCACCGCACCAGAACATGGCAATATGTCATTCCAATTCACGCGTCTGGGTTCCATCGTTCGTTTCTATCTCAGAATCCCTGCCGAAGGCTTTTATGACAGCATCCAGGTAATCAATAAGGATGCAGCCTTCATCCTCGACGCTGATATGGACATCACAAAGACCAACTCCTCAGAGGCATTCACCAATTCTGTCACCAGCCATATCGTCTCTTTGTCTTTCCAGAAGGAGAAAAAGGAGGAAGGCGGAAACGTCTCCCACTCTGGTTTTGACCTTACTGACACGCCAGACAATCATTATTACGGCACGCCGTCGTCAGGAAGGCGCGGATATATCATTGCCTATATGATGTTTGCACCAATCAATCTCAATACTGCCAACATCGGAAAGAGCACGCTCTATCTGTTAGGACATGATAAGAACGGCAATAAGACATACTTCAGAGCGAAAGATAAACTGACAAAAATCAACATAGCACAAAACAAAACGCAGCAATGGGCGCCTGCCTCATTGGAACTTGATGAGCCTATAGACTTCGTTCCCGTGGAAGTGGAAATATGGAAAAATGACACCAATTTCGACAATGACGGCACTGGAACGGATGATTGGTAGTGAAACATAAACGCCCCGCCATTGTGCCAGCCGCGTTACAGGCTGGTTTCCTATCGAAAAAAAACAAAGAAACAAATATGACAATCAAGCAATTCCATATATATCTTGCTGCATCCCTGCTCCTTACCGCCTGCCAAAGCGAGGAGAATATGCCCATTCAGCACCCTGATGACTACGGCATGATTACCTTCTCTGCACGTACAGAGCAGCCTATCACCAGAGCTACAGACGGATATGAGCCCTATGATGCCACCAGACATCCTGCCACAATGGGCGTTTTCGGCTATCATGACATGACATCTGCCTCCGTTTCCGCATCGCCAGCAGACCTTTCCATGCTCTCCAACGTCAGCATGAATTACGACATTACGAGCAAAAACTGGAAATACACCAATAAGAAGGATGAGAAATATTGGGCAGACTTTGCCCATTGCAAGACCTTCGACTTCGTGGCTTACATGCCTTATCGTGAGGGAGTCGCATTCACCAAAGCCGAAGGAACGCAGGGCTGTTACACCCTTTCTTTCGACATCCCTGCCCTTTCAGAAGGCAGCAACGCGCTTCCGATTCTCACCGACACAAGGTATGCACCCATCATAAGCAATGTTCCGGTGCATGAGACCCAGGACATCATCGACACAAAGGAGAAGATCCATTTCCTCTTTGACCAGACTCTGACGGGCTACAACGTGCAGTTTCAGATTGATCCTTCGATGAATGACATCCGTCATTTCCGCATCAAGAGCGTCAGGCTCTATGGCAATGACCTTCCATCAGGAGGAACAGTGAGCCGAACATACACATGGGATGCCACCAACAGCACCTGGAACGCATCCGACATCGCATGGTCTGGCATACGAAAGGCTACGATAGAGGATGCCGATGCCATAGCCATCTCATTCTCAGACAATTCCAACAATGACACGAATGAGCGGCAATACTACGACTCCAGCACCAAGACGCTCATCGTGACCAACGGCATATACCGCAAATGGGGCAGTGATTTCTATGCTATTCCCGACGCTTCATTCAATCCTGTCATTGAGGTGACCTACGATGTAGAACTGTCAAAGGATGGGAAAGTCACCACACGAGAGAATGTCACAAGTAGGATTACGTTCAGCAAAATAAATTTCGACGCGATAAAAGCCGGGCTTCCAGGTCATGTCAACGCCATTCGCATCCTCATAAAGCCACGCTATCTCTACGTTCTTGCCGATGAAGACAAGGCTGAAGGCTTACTGCTCGTGGACGAACAATAGGCTGTTTTCCATCATCATAACTGGTCCATCCATTCTTTTCACTTGCATTGAATACAAACAATAACACAAGATATGAATACTCTGTCAGACTTATTAGGCATATATAATCATCACTCCAGGACGGTTTGTGCGTTCAGGGCACGGTTCGCCACGGTTAGCTTCCTGATAATCACTCTGCTCATTGGGGGCAAAGCACAAGTATCAGCCTTCTCCGTGAGGCATATCGCTGGCGCAGAGCAGACCGATAAGCCAAAGGTCACAGTCAATGCAGACGGCTCCATCTCTGTGGAGAAACATGAGTCTGGCGATGCTGACACCAGATTCTATTACACCACAGACGGCAGTACGCCGACTACAGAAAGCAGTTCTTGCACCGGCATCATCCCGGCATCTGAGACAGACGGCAAGATTATCAAGGTTATAGCTGCATCAGGCGGCAAGACTCCGTCTGACATCGTCACCGCCTATGTCAATGTCAAAGGCTCCTTCAAGTGGGCATGGAATACATCCGGTCCTCTGCAATCTGACCCTACGATAGACGGTAACCATATCGCTGACGTCATAGACGCAAGTACCAAGGCTATAATAGGCAAGAAATTATCAGCTGGCGTCTATAATAAAAATGGCATCACTGCCGTTTCATTCAAGCCTGCAGACAATAATAACGTAGTTAATGACATTGATGAAGAGTCATCCATAGCATTCAATATTATTCCTAAGGCAGGCATTTCATTCCGTCCGACAGGTATCTCTTTCAGTACGGTTGCATTATCTACAGGCAGCGGATTGATGGACGTGGAACTCATTTCCGAGAGCAATAATTATCCTCTTATCCAGGGCGTACTGCCCAGCCGCGACAGTATGCAGGAGTTTTCTGATAAAGATTTCAAGACAAAGATAGTGGAAATCCCAGGCGCTGCCGAGGAATGGGCATTGAAATGCTATATCTATACTCTCGCCAACAAGAAGGAATGGGGTTTTAATGACATAATTATCTCCGGCACTTTCAGCGGTGTGGAGTATGAAGGTCAATATTATAACATCTCTGCCACAGCAGAACCAACTGATGGAGGTAAGGTTTCTCATTCTCCTGCCGCACTGAATATAGTGGCAGGAAAGCGAGTTACGCTCACTGCATCGCCTATGACAGGTTACAAATTCGTGAAATGGAGAGACTATGAGACTGGCAATGATATGGGAGACAATCGGGTAATCCATATCGAAAAGCTGGATAAGGATCTCAGTTGCGAAGCTGTCTTTGAGAAACTTCCTTGCATTTCATTCGACAAAGGCAAGATAGAAATTGCTGGAAGTGTACCTCAAAAAGTATATACCGACGGTGATGGCTCGATTATCATTCCGCAAAACACCACTCTCTTTAAGGAAGGCTACGCGCTGACAGGATGGACTGATGGGTCAAAAGTATATCCTTTAGGAACTAAGCAATTCTTCTCGCAGGACGTTACGCTGACTCCTGTGGTCACTCTGAGTGAAAAGCAGATTACAGACACTGACATTCCTCTGACTGTCACATGGAATTTCGACCAGAAAGATGGTGCTCCTATCATCTCTGGCACGTTCACTCCTAAAAAGGATGGAACCTTCACTTACACCAAGTCTGTCTGCGTAGGCAATGATAATATGATTGACCTTCCACTCTTATTCTCTGGCGCAAAGGCTGACAATAATGATGCGAGAGTCAACCATCTGAAAGACAGAGACGGCAATGAGGCACGTGGCGCACAGTTTAATCAGAATCTCATCCTCCGTATTCCTGCCGTTTATGGCATGAAAGTCGAGATAAAGGCTTCTGGAAAGGTGGATAAAGAGGACCCTAATGGTATCAATGAGACCTTCTTCTCACAGCCGAAAGAAGGCAATAATGTCAATAAACTGGCAGAGATTGGCTTCTATAAAGACTCTGGAGCCACCACCGAAGCCGAGGGCAAGGCGACAAAGGATGAGAACAATCCGAAACTGATGTCATTCTCCTACAGTGGTGACGCTGAATACCTATACATCAAGGTAATCAATGACGGCTCTACCAAGACGTATGGTTACTTCGAATATCTTAAGGTCACCTACCCTGCTCTCCCTGATGTCCTGCTGGAAAACAAGATTACATCCGAACCTCTCAAGGACAGGAATGAGGATCCCGACAAGGCTTCTTTGGCTTTGGAGAAATCAAGCCCTGCAGCAGGCACCAACACTGGCAAGCGCTATAAGGAAGGTGATAAAGTAACCATCACCGCAGAGGCAGGCTATGGCTATGAGATAAGCGAATTCAAGGCTGGCAACAACGTCCTCGAAAAGCGGAAGAATGAAGTCAAGGACGAGGCTGGCAATGTCGTTGCGACGGAATATATTGCGGAATACACAGTGGGAAAAGAGACCAGCACCGTGACCATAGAGTACGAGCGCAAGCCTATGTCGAAAGTAAGAGTGGTGACTGCCGACAAGTCTCTCGGCAATGTGGATTTCGTAGCTGATGACATCCACGATAATTTCTATCTGAAAGGCGACGGCTTTGTGGAAAGTTATTTCGTGGCAAAAGAGCCTGGCATAATGGTAAGTACAGATGCCAAAGACAACTATGTCATAGACAGATGGACCAAAGACTCCAGGGATGGCGAAGTGGTGTCTTCTTCTGCCATATATTCTTCCATCGCTCCGGCTGAGAATGACAGTGTCACTTACTATGCACACTTCGTTCTCGGTATTGAGGGAAGCATACATTTCCAGTTGAAAGACAAGGATGGCAAATGGCTCTGCAAACTGTTTAAGGGCAAGGATGCTAATGGAAATAATGTATATGACAGTGAGGCTTTGACTCTCGACGAGAAGAGCATCGCTCCTGACGACCAGGAAAAGTGCCGCTCTTTCTTCGTTCCTAAGTACTACACCATCTTCAAGACCTACGATGCTGCGGCTAACGAAAAGGGTTTTACCCTGAAATATTGGGTAAATAAGGATGATATCAGCGATGAATACGAAATAGGCAAGAACTATTCTTTCACCAAAGACAAAAAGGATATCACTCTGATACCTGTCTTTGAGCAAAACCCTGCCGGAATGTTAAACCGTCTCAATGCGCCTGTGCTCACTTATGAGTTTGGCACCGCCTCTGGCATTCGCGCCCAGCGTCTCAACATTCCTAAGGGCAAAGACTTCTATTATTCTGGCAAAGTCGATGTTCACATCATGGAGAATGGTGCAAACCTCGACCATACTCGCGACGTAGCCCTTTGGATAAACACTGGAAAGAAAGGCTTTGTGCGCAATACTGGCTTTGAGAAATGGGCGGCAATAGGTCCTGGCACCACGCTCACCATCGCTTCCTGTGCCGACACCAGATTCGAGATTTGCACTTACGCTCCTATCTCCTCCACCACCATTGACGGCGTGGTACCTACCGACTGCGTCAAGACTGCCGACGGATATGTATATTCTTACACCACTCACAGTTCGGCTTCACGCATTCCTATCGTCATCGGCGATGATTATTCTTACTACAAATGGATTAAAGCATACACCAGAAAGGCGGCTCGCGTGGATCTACATGCCACTGTAGATAATGAAGAACAGGGCGTGATAACCGCTATCGATGCCACCAATAAGAATATTGAAAACTACATAGAGAATCCTCCTACCATTCCTCTGGAGGACGGAGGCGTCTCTATGATTCAGGGCAATGGAGCCATTATCTCATTTCAACGCAAGTTTGGATATGAATTTGATAAAATCGTGGATATGGACAAAATTGTCAATGGCAAGCCTCTTGCCGTGCTAAAGATACGCGATGATGGCAATGTGGATATGGTAAACTTCAACAATGCCACCACCACTTCTGTCGTGGCTACTAATGCCGACGGCAATTCATGGGGACATCGCACTGGAGAGAGCAAGACAACCTTTGAACTGCGTCGCATTGAACCTACCGACACGGAGGCAAAAGCAGGCAAACGAACAAGGTATGAGGTGGAGTTTGACATCACCTCACACCGCAATCTGCGTTTCTATTTCAAGGAAAAGCCTACTTATTACGTCACCTTCAATCCCGGAAAGCAGGCCTCCGGCATTGCTCCTACAGCGCTTTGGGTGGAGAAAGGCGATGAGTTTACCATCCCTAAGAATACCACTCTCTACTATTCCGGTCATACTCTGAAATATTGGAAGGACAATCTCTATGACGACAGCAAGTCATTCTCTGAGAATGTCTCGGCTGGTCACGTCTATGAGTTTGGCAAATCCTATTCCCTCACCCACAACTGGGCAGGCTCAGATGAGACTCCCGACTACAGTCTGCGTCTCTATCCAGTGTTTGAGAAAAACTCATTCACTCGCTTCGACGAAGATATGACTAATCCCAACGGCTACAAAGCCACGTGGGACTTCAGGCGTTCCAACGGTGCACCGAGCATTGCAGTGGAACGTACCACCGGTATTCTCGTCACCCAACTATACAAAAACAAGGATAAATTCATCGACATCAAAATCGACCTCGATGCCACAAATGGTAAATTTAACAATACGAGCGATGACAGCCGATGCCAGATCAATAACGGTTCCATACTGACTTTCTCCGTCACAAAGAATTGCAAGATAGAACTGGAAGCCGTCAACAAGATCAGTTCCACAGTGATTGCTGGTGCTACCAATGCCAATGGCGGATACACAGCAGGCAACAAGGTCTCCACCGTCTGGACGGGAAGCGAGGGAAAACAGACCGTCAACTTCCAGAGCGACGGCAGATACTATACCAATTTCTCCGTCACATATATGCCACAGACTCTTTCACGTCCACAACTGGAAAGCGTCTCCATAGGCGGTACGTCGCTGAAGACGAATGAAATCAATAATCTTAAGGAGAAAAAGCATATCACTATCAAGACCTGCCCTATCTCTCTCAATGCCAATGGCGAGGAGGTGCATGATGCCAATGGATTTGTAGTGGAAAAGATTGGAGATGTATCTGCCACAAGCATCGACGGACAGGGCATTATCGAAGTGACTCAGCCTACTATCGATAATCCGCAAGCTATCATCAGACTGCTCAGCAAAGGCGGTTCGCTGCTCAATACGTACACCATAGACTTCACGCTCACAGCTCCTGAAGGCAAAAGTCCGCAGTTTCTCTACTATAATGTCAACGGCACAAAATACTCTTCCAAGGAGATTTCCATCAATGATATGCCTCCAAGCGGATATGTCAAAATGGTATTCGACCGCACTATGAAGAGCATTTCCTTCAATATGAGCGAGATACGCGATGAGATGGAGTCGTGGACTGCCAGTCAAGGCAAAGAGCTTACCTTCTACTATTGGGATTTGGCAAATGTCAAAGACATTACGGTGCCTGTCAAGAAGGGCGCATTCGAAGACATATATGGCAATAAATATAATGAGGTGTTCACCACCACGCAGGATGGCACCGAACTATCTTTCCTCATGAACTTCTCCACAAGGAGCTTTTCTCATGAAATATTACACGACACATTCGATTTCATCGTGGGAAAGGATGGTTCGCTTGAGGATGCTATCAATGCTGCTAATGCTAATTCAGGAACGGATAGATACTATATCTTCGTGCCTGACGGCGACTATGAACTGAAAGGTAACGAGCCGCTTACCAAATATGGCAAAGACTCTGATGGTAATTGGCCACGCAATGACAAGGGTGAGCCTGTCATGGATATGCTCGGCAAAACTAATGGAAGAACGCTCATCTCGCGGTCAAATGTCTCTCTCATCGGACAGAGCCGCAATGGCGTCAGAATATGGAATAAGCCTACTGTGGAAGGTATCAGTTACACCGCTACGCTGCATATCGGAAAGAATGCTAAAGGTACTAATGCTAAAGACTTCTACTGCGAAGACCTCAGTCTGGAAAATACATACAATTACTGGGGAGCTAACGGTGGCGGAAGCGCTGCGGGACGTGCCGTGGCATTCTGGGATCAGGGACAGCGCACCACGCTGAAGAATGTGTCAATGATGAGTTGGCAGGATACTTACTACTCCACCAATAGCATATCCGACTATCGTGGCTACTTGGAAGACTGCCGCATAGGCGGTGTCGTCGATTGGGTTTGCGGAGATGGCAATATATGGTTTGAGCGTTGCGACCTCGTATTGCGTGACCGTGCCGGCAATAACTTCAGCGCTCCGTCTCATCCTGCCGACCAGCAGTGGGGCTATGTCTTCAGCAACTGTAATTTCGTGCCTGAATATCCTCTCAGTCAGATGAACAAACTGGAGGACAAGACGTGGACGCTCGCTCGCCCTTGGGCTAACGAGGCAAGCAAATCGCCTGCCATCACCTTCCTCAACACCACCATGTACGTCCTGCCGAAGGATCAAGGATGGGGAGCGATGAGTGCCAATGCTGTGCTTCGATTCCACGAAAACCGCTCACTCAAGCCAAGTAGCACAGGCGATGGACTTTCCACAGTACTCTCACTGGGCGGACGCTCTTTGGCTGCGTGCAATCCTGCTGTCGGTTCTGACGACTGCGTCCTGTCGGATGGCGATGCCGCAAAATACTCTATCAAGAATGTGCTGGGCGGTCTTGATGGTTACGACCCTGTGGAGCGCACTATGCAGATAGATGCTGTCTCTGGCAATGATGCTGATAAAGACTTATACAACAGTGATACATGGGATGACAACATCGAAATAGATGATGACAGACTGCAATGGAATAGTCACCCTTACGCCCTCTGTTATTTTATCTTTAAGAAAGAGAATGGCAAATGGATATACAAGACACAGGTGGCGCAAGCTAACGAAAGCGATGCCATCACAAGCATCAGTCTCGACCAACTCACCCTCGGTGCTGGAACTTACTGCGTCCGCGCCGCTAATCAGTATGGTGGTCTCGGTGCTGCCACCAAAGCCATCAACTATGTAGAGACGCAGAGATACACGCTCACCATCCATCCTCTCGCTGACCTTACAGATAATGAAGGCAAGCCTTGCGGATGGAGCACTATCTGCCTGCCATACAATGCTAAATCTCCTAAGGAAGAGGGCATCATCGTATATGCTGTCACTGCGCATGGCAAGACCAGCGATAAGGATATGGTGGAGGACTTCTATGTCACCCTCACTCCCGTAGATATTCTCAATAAGGAGAAAGGATACGTGGTATTCGGTCCGGCTGCCGACTATGTGTTCAAGGCTACATCACGCTCAAGCACCACGCCTACCATCCTCAAGGGAAACTCATCGGACAGACCTGTCTCTGCCATCAACAACGACTGCTACGTGCTTGCCAACAAGAATTTCGGACTTGGGTTCTATAAATTCACTGGAAGCGAACTGAAACCTTACAAAGCATGGTTGCCTGCTGAGATGGTAAACACCAACGTAGGAGAACAGATCGTCTCTGGAGCCAAGGGCATTCGATTCCTATTCTCTGACTCTTCCGACCTTCCTACGGGCATACACCATATCCTTTATGGTTCCCAGACTAATGCCTCTGCCTCCTCTCCTGTATATACCATCTCCGGTCAGTGCGTCAGCACCAAGGCGAAGGAAGGTAAATCACCTGTCCAGCGCGGTGTCTATATCACACGGGGAAAGGGCAAAAGAGTGGTGAAATAAAAATGGTTGTTTAGTTGTTTGGTTGTTTAGTGATTTTGTTGAATGTATATACAATGCAATCAACGAAACAACAAAACAACAAAACAACAAAACATTTTTATCTATTAATGGTTTCTTATTGCTTAGTAGAATGATCTGTCTGGAAGACAGCACCGAGCGAAGCGAGAGTAACCCCATAGGAGGAAATATGGAATAGGAGGTTACACTCGTTTGCTTGAGAAAGAAATGACAACATTGTACTTCTTCGAATAGGAAATTGTCTTAGAACTATAAGTTTTACAACAAGTCCTTCGTTATTCTCATAAAATTTCATACCTTTGCACCAAATTATTATAAATTATATCGACATGGCAAATCTAAATAGAATCAAACTGGTTCTTGTCGAAAAGAACAAAACATGTAAATGGCTTGCTGATGAACTTGGCAAGACACCATGTTCTGTCAATAAGTGGTGCCAAAATACCATTCAACCAGATTTGCAGACGTTGAACAAAATTGCGAGAGTACTTCATGTAAATTTAAGGATTTGCTTAATGATACAAGCAATGTTGATAAATCACTATAACTATGCCAAGAATTAGCAAAGCTACCGAATATAATTGGAAGAAACTCAACAGTGACTCCAACGAGAAGTTGACAAAACGAGCAAACAAAACACAGTCAACCAAAAGAATTATTGCGACCAATTATCTTGATGATTCAAAAGCAAACATGCTTCTACAGAAGTTGTTGTCTATAGATTCATCGGTTGATTGTATCATGTTCACACTAGTTTATTCCGCTTTAGCAAGCAAGAAATTGATACAGAAAGAACACGTTAAGGAATTTCTTGCCAAGTATGATCATTTAACCTGCATAGATATTGATATTCCGAGCAACATCTGGAGTACTAACGAAGATGTTTTAGGCTTTATATATCAATCATTGATCACGTTGGTAAAGGAGCGGATGGCAAAATTATAGTGCTGTGTCGATACGGAAAACCGCTCCTTGTCCTTATTACGCGACAGATAGCGATCCTCCAGAATTTCATACTGCCCCAGCACCTTTTTCGCATAGGTAATAAACTCACGCCCGGCATCCGTAAGCCCGATTCCACGATTACTTCTTTCAA